>WFZZ01000033.1 GCA_015489315.1 Deltaproteobacteria bacterium
GATATGAGGCCTCCAAAATCCCCATCCATTTCTTTATTGTTGGCTGAGAGACCCCTATCTCCCTTGCAAAAAAAGATTTTTTAAACTCCTGACCATGCCTTGCTGCCGAAGCTACCAGAAAATGATTAAAAAAATTAACATCTTTTACATTTATAAGTTGCCTGATATCCCTTTCTACATAGGTCTGGACATATGACCTAATCCAAAGGTCCCTTTTTTCTGTAAAGATGGCAGGTTCAGGAAAGGAGGAATGCCATAGTATTTCTTCAAGGTTTCTATTTGAATAGGAGCTTATCTCCAGATAATCAAAGGGCAAAAAGTCCAAAAGGGCGATTCGGCCTGCAAGGGATTCTGTTACATTTTTCATAAGGTGGAACTGCTGGGAGCCTGTCAAAATCCACTTGCCGCAGTTATCCCTTTCTGAATCAATATAGATTTTTATATATTGCAAAAGTTCAGGCACATACTGGACCTCATCCAATATAACCGGAAATCCTTCAATCCCTGTCAAAAATCCCTTGGGGTCACTTATGGCAAGTTCTCTTTGAAGTGGATCATCAAAGGTTATGTATGTACGAGGAGCTGGAATCTCTTTAAGCAAAAAGGTGGTCTTTCCTGACTGTCTTGGGCCAGTGAGGAGAACCGATGGGAATTGAGAAATGGCCTTTTTAAAAAAGGATGTAAGGGTCCTTTTTACATATTGCATAATATGTAAAATTAAAATTCAAGTTTAATTTTGTCAACAAAAACAAGGAGAGAAAATCTAATTGGGTCTCTTTCTACACTCGCTACACTTGTATCCCGTGGAAGTTAACTTTAACATCTGTTAATAAAGAGGCCCACCACATATTCTTTTGCACTGCACGCAAGAAGACCGTGTGGTGGTAGCTCAATATCTGTTCGCAAAGTTAAAATTATTTGTTTAATGTGTTATCTTCAAACAAGGAGGGGTGAGGTGATTAGGCAATTCCATTGGTTGGCAAATGAAGCAGGTATTCCCGTAAGAAGTCAGAAAATAGGTCTGTTTAACGAGCTTGCTCCATTTAAGCCAGACGGCCCCCTTCGAGGGCAATTTTACAGGCTTGAAGATATTGTCAAGAGATTTGGCAATTATACTCGCTCCATAACCAATAAGAAGGGCGTCACTCTACGAAAAAAGGCCCGTTGCCTATTCGTTGGAGGGTTTGTGAGGGATATTCTTCTTGGCCGGGCACCCAAAGATGTAGATCTGGTCACAGATCTTTCGGCAGAGGAGATACGTGAGCTGCTAAAAGATCTTCCAGGGGTACATCGCATTTTGGTGCACGGAAAATCTTCAAAGATAGTGCGCCTAGTGTTTGAGGATGGATCAGAGTATGAAATTTCTACATTTAAAGGGGAAGGAGCAAGCCCTAGGCATGATGCCAACATGCGGGATTTCACATTTAATGCTCTTTTTTATAACCCGATTACAGGGTATGTCATTGATTTTATTGGTGGATTGGAAGATATCCAAAAACAGGTCATAAGATTTACAGGAAACGCCAAGGATAGAATCAATGAAGACCCTGTCAGAATGCTTCGGGCATTACGTTTCATTTTTGAAACGGACTTCAGTCTTTATCAAGAGGAGGAACAGACAGTGAAGGAGCTTGCATCCACAATAAAGAATTGTCCAATTGAAAGGATTAAAAGTGAACTTGATAGGATTTTAGCTTCGGTAAGAGTTGATGAATTTTTAAGGGAGCTCGATAGATTTGGTTTGTTGGAACAACTGCTTCCAGACATAAGCAGGCTCAAAGAGTGCCAGCAGGGTCCTCCCTACCATTTGGAAGGAAATGTATTCGACCACCTCCTTTTGGTTGGCGAAAATTTGCCACAGGATTGCAGCATAAGGCTCAAGTGGGCAACTATTTTTCATGACATTGCCAAGCCAGACACCAGACAAGAGATAGTCAAGGATTCAGAGACAAAGGTCAGCTTCATCGGACACGAAGAGCAGGGTAGTGAAAAGGCAGAGCCTGTCTTGAAGATGCTCAACTTTTCCAACCAGGATATCTCTGACATCAAGTGGCTCATTGGCAATCATCACTTCTTTTTGCAAAGGGTTTACAGCCGCATCGTCTCCACCAATGAAAACAAGGTCCAAAGGGCCTGGAATAGGGCCAAAAACTCGGTGTTAAAGCTGATGATGGAAAAAGGAATAGACCTTGTTGAGGAATTGTATTTTCTAAGTGTTGCAGACGTTAAAGGAAGAATTTCCATAAACGATGACACGTCAAGGATGGTTGAAATCATGACAAAAACCTTTGAGGAGGCCCGGGATGCCTTCCTCAATCAACAGTCTGCCAAGGTAGATTTCAAAAAGGTAGTTAGTGGCAAGCTCATAATGGAGATTTTGCAAATAAAGCCCGGTCCTGAAATAGGCCGTATCCAGAAGGCAGTTATAGAGAAATTGGTAGATAGCGGCGTTAACTTTGAGACCGAAGAAGAAGCACTTTCTCGCGCCAAAGAGATACTTGGTTCTATGAAAAAGACAATGGAGAAATAATAATCTCAGCACCAGTTTGTCCCAAATGTAATTCCGTTCTCGAGCAGGCCGAGGATACAGGAATTTGGTTCTGTCCTGGTTGTGCCAAGGGCAATCCCTTTACAGCCAGAAAAGAGAACATTTCCTGGGCAAAGGATTTTGCCAGAAATGAGGATTTATGGTTTCCCCCTGCCTTTGACAAGATCCCTTCACCAGTAGCCTTTGATTACATGCGACTTAAGGAGATGCTTGAGAAGGGGAGGGTCTATGGAAGCCTTCTTCTTTTAAAGGACAATTTTGAGGTGCTGACAAAGTATGTCTCAAGCATCTGGCTTTCGTGGGCAAGGCATGAAGGGCTTCATCATGGAGAGTTTTCCGAAGTGTTTCGTTTTTTATTTGAAAATTCCTTATCCTTTGGTTCTTGGATGGGCATCTTGGAAGAATTTGAGAAGAAGGCCAATGCCTTTTCCGTGCCCAGATTCTTTTCAGAAAAAGTGTTAACCGGCCTTAAAACCGTTCCCCCCTGGAGGAACAAGCACATAGGACATGGCGCTTTGGCCTGGGAGGAGGATGAGGAATTAAAAGGCGAGTTTTTTGAAAACTTGAAACTTTTAAAAAGGGCACTTATGGATCTTCATGAGTGGCACAAGGCTTACCGTCTTTTCTGTAAGAGCCTTGGAGTGGAGTTTACAGGACATAGCAACATAAGAATTCATCACCAATCTCAATCGGCCCTGTTACACAAAGAAGAAATCTTCCCCCTCGTGTTAAAACGGGATGACGGGAAGGAGTTGGAGCTAATGCCCTTTGTCAGGGTGCAGAAGTGTCGTATTTGCTCCTATCAGGACATTTTCTTTTTGGATGCCATTCAAAAGTCCAGGGTCTATTTGCTGGACTATGGCTTCGGGCACAAGATGAGCCGGACATTCAACATGGAAAAACCGGCTTTTCTTGGTCTTGAACTAAAAGGTGCAAGCGCAATCGTGCCTGTTTCTGAAGGTGCCACTGTCAAGGATCCTTATGTGCAGTCGGAGATACGAAAGTTTCTGGAGAACATCAGCCTCAGGGATTTCAAAAATCCCGTGTACTTGAGAGACTGGCTCAAAGATTCTATGCAGGAGCATGGACGGGGCGTCTTTTTGCTACGCATGGGCGCAGGCATGGGGAAGAGTGTATTTGTTAGGGCCCTTTACGAGAACAAGAAGGGGAAAATGAGGAACCCTGACCTTCACGTGGTGAAGTTCCACATAAATGCCTTTTACCGTTACAAGAAGGAGGCCTTTGTCTTTGAGCTGGATGAGCTAATAAACAGGGATGCGTCAGGCAATCGCCTTGTTGAGCCTTTGCAAAAGGATTTGCCGTCTCTTCCTGTTGAAACTGAAGATTTTGGCTCTGCCTTTTCAAACTGGCTGAATGAGTGGGTGGATATCCACAAAAATTACAGCCATAAGAGTGGGGTTCTGGTATGCATAGACGGCCTAGATGAAATTCCGGTTTCAGAGCGAAATGAAGCAAACATTCTGAGTTACCTGCCCAAGGTCGAAGACCTTTCAGAAGATGCCTTTGTTCTGGTGACGTGCCGCGTAAAAGAAGAGACTCCGGAGTGGATTAACGAGAGGCTGGATGCAGCTTCAGTTACCAATGAACTGGAGATTACGCCCGAACACCAAAAGAACGTGGAACTCCTTAAAGGATATGTAACGAGTGTTCTTAAAGACATCGGGCCAAGTCATGACCTTTGCTCACAAATACTTGAGAAGGGTCAGAGGCGCTTTCTCTATGTGGGCCATATATCGCGTCTCCTTCAGGAAGGCCAGTTAAAGCAAAAGGACATAAAAGACCTTCCATCAGGCTCAA
>WFZZ01000034.1 GCA_015489315.1 Deltaproteobacteria bacterium
GACCATGTGGAAAGGCTGGTGAGCCAGCCGGGTCCAGGGGGCGATTAAAGCCCATCTTAACCCGGTTTAACCACGATTGAAAGGGGGCTTCATGCCCCCTTTTTGTATGCCATATTGACACAAGGCATCCCAGGAAGTATTGAAGAATTAAGGTGAACATGTTCACCCCAGGGTCAATATTCCTGATTTTTTAGCGTGCGGGAATAATGAAAAAAGGGAAAAAAATTATTCGTGATCCAATCTATGGATTGATAATTTTTGAAAAAGATACTGAAAGCTCCATACTTGACATTGTAGATTCTCCTGAATTTCAACGATTGAGAAGGATAAAACAGCTAGGTTTTTCTAGCTATACTTTTCCAACTGCTACTCACGATAGATTTTCTCATAGCATTGGCGTTTCATTTGTACTGGGCAAGATACTGGACAGTTTAAATTTACCAAAGGAAATTGCTATACCAACAGTAGGAGGTAATGGAACAACTTCTAGGGTTAGCATTTCCAAAGAAGAGTTAAAATTGCTTTTGAGATTGGCAGGCCTTTTACATGACATTGGCCACGGCCCATTTTCTCACGCTTTTGAAAAGATTACATTGGTTAATCACGAAACGATTACAAAAGAAATTATAAATTCAAGCTCAATAGCAGATATTCTTTGCTCAATAAAAAGCAGCCCAATTCTTAAAAGAAATGCTAAAAAATGGATTACCGACATTATCAATGGCACTTTTCAGCCAGTATGGATAAAAGAACTCATTTCCAGCCAGTTGGATGCAGATAGGATTGATTACCTCTTAAGAGATGCCTATATGTGCGGAGTTTCGTATGCATCCTTTGACACAAAGTGGCTATTCAGGCATTTAGAGATTGGTAGAATCAATTCAGAGCATGGGAGAGAAGGTCTGGTAATAAATGCAAAAAAAGGAATTCATGCAATAGAGTCATTCATAATTTCTAGATATCATATGTATGAACAGGTTTATTTCCACAAAACTACACGATGTTTTGAAATTATTGCTCAAAAGATATTCCAGAGACTACTTGAACTCCAAAAGGGCGGCAACCCCCTTGATGGATATTTCCTGGGAGATGCCTTTTTTGGTTTTTTTAATCACTCAGGCAATTGGCTCAAAAACTTTCTTGCCCTTGATGATTATATGATTATGGCTCATATAATTCACTGGCAGACATACACTAATGATAAAATTTTGAAAGGCTTATGTTCAGGTCTGGTTAATAGAAGGCCGTTTAAGATGCTTAAAGAAGTCGAAGCCGATTATAAAGAGATTAGCGACATTAGGGATAGAGCAAAGGAGAGACTATCAAGAGAAGAATTTGAATATGGCTTTTTTGTAGATGACTATAAAAATATGCCTTATAAAGACACATACTTACTCGGTATTAAAGGGCCGGAATCAGCAGAGCACATATGGCTCAAATTTAACGGTCAGCAAAAAGAACTGGCCGAAGCATCTCCGATTATAAGATCATTAAAAAATAGAGAGCTTAAGCGCTACAGGGCATATATAAGACGAGATTTAATTGAAAAAATAGGAGGTTAGACATGGATAACATGAAAAAAATACTGGCACTTATCAAAGCATGTGGGGGTAAAATACAAGGACGGACCAAACTCCAGAAGCTTGTATATATTTTAAAAAATCATGGAGTCGACTTTGATGAAAACTTCAAATATCATCATTATGGTCCGTATTCCTTTAATCTGCAGCTTGAGATAACTGAATTGGTAGATTGTGGGTTGCTCAAGGAGGCGGGATCTACTCCATATATTTACGAACTGGAGTCACAAGCTGCGAAAGAGGTAGACAATTCTTTTCTGGCAGAAAAAAAAGAACTGATTGATTTCTTAAACAAACAAGATTATCAAATATTAGAATTAGTGGCCACTATTTATTATCTTAAAAACACAGGAATACATAATGACCTCGCGTTAAGGAGCAAACTGCAAATTTTGAAACCACATCTTGAACAGAAAATAGAATCGGCATTTAAAGTATTTTACGAGTTAGAGGAAAAATTCAAAACTTCCACAGAAAGTCCTCAGACTGCTTTGGCCTGAAGCCTCCCCTCCTTTATGGCCCTCAAATGCCACCACCACTTTTCAGGGGGCTGGGAGGGATCGTCCTCGTTATAGTCCTGGGGCAGGCCGTCCAGATGGGAGAGGACATAATTGTCAATCCGTTGCAATCTCTCTTCCTCTTTCTTGGGTAAAACGGCACCAGCCCTGATCGCCTGGTCTATCCTCTCGCGCACCTTTGGGATATTGTGGGTGAGGTCAGGGTCGGAAAAGGTCAACCCCTCGCTATAAAGGTCGAAAAGCCCTATATCTGCAACAAGTTCTTCTTCTATTTTCCCCATAATTCTTTCACCAGGCTTATGAATATTAGGCTGCTTTTCTTGAGGCGAGACCTTTCATCATCGAGAAATTTATCAGGCCCCCTTTTGTCCATTGGAAACCATGTAACTCTTTTGCCTTCTTTGTTTACAATGATAAGCTCATTTAAGGCTCGGTTCAAGCCATAGATTTTGTTTATTTCCCCCTTTGCCCCTTTAATGGCCCAAAGCTCTGTTTCTTTGTGTCCTAACACCCTTTCAAAATTTCGATCCAGCTCTCTGGCGTTTTTTATGAAGCCTTCTTTCATACGCTTTTCAACATGCGCCTCAAGTCTGGTCCACACCCTCTCATTCATGGCCCTGCCCACCTTTTGGGCCACACCGAACTTCTCCTCGCCCATAAGAGCCCTGATCTCCTTCATGCTCCTAAAGCCCATGCCGTCTGGACGGACAAGGGCCTCTATGGGGGCCCCGGCCGCCTCGAGGTCCCTGGCCCAGGCGGGCATGATGGCCTTTTTCCGGGCAGGATCGAGCCCCTGGAGAAATTCACGAAGATTTTTCTCCCCGCGTTCCTTATTCCTGGTGGTCTTTGCCACCAGTTTGCACATGCAGTTGGGGTGGGCCTTTTGCCTGGGGACCTGGTCCTTGGGAAACACGCCCTTTCCAAGGCCAAAATCAATGCCTGCATACCAGTCACAGATATCGGGCCTTGGATGGGTGGATGAAAGCCTCCATTCGTATCCTATGGTGTCCGGGTCGTCTATC
>WFZZ01000035.1 GCA_015489315.1 Deltaproteobacteria bacterium
GATATGTTTTAAAACGAACATACTCAATATCACCAATCAAAAAAACAATCTCAGACACATGTGATTCTTTTGGAAGAAGGGCATTTATGTTTTCAATAATGATATTTCTTTCAAAGGAAAGCTGGTGCATCCAGATGTTATTGGAAACGGCCACCACTAGGACATCTTCACCTCGAAAATACCAGGGCCAGGCATTTTCAGCTATTATTTCACCAACTATATCTTTCCATTTGGACCATATCACCCTTCTTGGATAAAAGATCTTCCACCTTTTCCCGCGTAAAATTCCTGGAAAAAGCTCAAGGGATCGGGTTATTTCCCCTTTTTTGTCCTTCAAACCATATCCTCC
The DNA here is from genome assembly GCA_015489315.1 of Deltaproteobacteria bacterium. GTDB lineage: Bacteria > Desulfobacterota > Dissulfuribacteria > Dissulfuribacterales > QOAL01 > JAADCZ01. The sequence goes on from WFZZ01000035.1 coordinate 350, forward strand.
GCTTCCTTTAGTGCCCCTTCAATAAGCTCCTTTATTTCAGAAAGTCTCTCTTTCGTGTTTGCCTCAAAACGTAGTACCAAGACAGGCTGGGTATTTGATGCTCGAATAAGCCCCCAGCCATCTTCAAAGACCACCCTTATTCCATCAACATCTATAAAATTGTAACCTTTCTGACTGAATAGCTCCTTTACTTTTTCAACCACCTTGAATTTTTTCTCCTCTGGGCAGTCAATCCTTATCTCTGGTGTTGAATAGGTCTTAGGAACGTCACCTAACAGTTCTGATATTGGCCTTTTTTCCACTGAAAGGATCTCACAAATTCTAAGTGCCGCATAGGTTGCATCGTCAAATCCAAAGTATCTATCAGCAAAAAAGATGTGACCGCTCATCTCCCCTGCCAAAAGGGCACCTGTCTCTTTCATCTTTTGCTTTATGAGACTGTGACCTGTCTTCCACATAATTGGCCTTCCGCCATGTTTTTCTATATCCTTATAAAGAAGATGAGAACACTTCACCTCCCCAATGATAGCAGCATTCGGATGTTCCCTAAGGACATTTCTTGCAAGAAGAATAAGTATCTTATCTCCAAAGATAACCTGAGCCTTTTCATCAACTATCCCTACCCTGTCACCATCTCCATCAAAGGCAATGCCAATATCCGCCCCTTCTTCAAGGACCTTTTCCTGAATATCCTTCAGATTTTCAAGCACGGTAGGATCGGGGTGGTGGTTTGGAAAGGTCCCATCAACATTACAAAAAAGAGAGACCACATCACAACCTGCATTCTTGAAGGCTTGTGGTGCAACATGGGCTGTTACTCCATTTCCACAATCAAGAACCACCTTAAGAGGGGAGCTAAATTTAATATCTGTTTTTAGATATGATAGATAATCATCTATGATGTCGTAATTTTTAATATTACCGTTTCCTGTTTCGAAATCACCTCTTATTATTAAATCTCTCAATTCCCTTATCTCTTTCCCATAGATGGTGGACTTTCCAACACACATTTTAAGACCATTAAAATCAGGAGGGTTGTGGCTTCCAGTAATCTGTATTCCACCGTCTTTATCAAGGTGATGAATGGAAAAATAAAGAAGTGGTGTTGGTACCTCGCCAACATTTATCACATCAATTCCTGTGGAAATAACTCCCTGAATCAAGGCGTCCTGAAGCCTTTTTGAGTGAAGCCTTCCGTCCCTTCCACAGGTTATTTCTCGTTTTCCTAGCCTCTTAAGGCTTGTCCCAAATGCCTTTCCAATAAGCTTTACCACATCTTCTGTAAGGTCCTTATCAACTATGCCGCGAATGTCATATTCCCTGAATATATGTTCTGGTACCATAAAAAATGCCTCCTAAAATCTTTGCTCATCCCTTCCAGACATTATAAGACCTGCAAGTTCCCTTGAATTAAAGACGCAATCATTAAGGCTTACGCCCTTAACCCAGTTACACCTTATAAATAGCCTTGGATACCTTAAAAGCTCCCTGTGTATTTCCTCTAAAAGCCTCTCATAACCAATATGATACTGAGGGATGGCCCTTTTCCATCTAAAGACTTCTGCAAAAATTGGCTCTTTTTTTATTCCCATAAGGTCCTTAAGCTCGCCAAGGGACATTTTTAATATCTCACTGTCCTTTTTTTCAAGGATATGCCTATTTCTCATGCCTCCAAGAAGACATCTTATGAGATGAAAGCCTTCTGGTGCCCTAAAATCAAAAACAGACGAATCCCAAAGGGCACCTAGGATCTTCCTTGACTCAACATGGGGGCAGAGAAACCCAAAGCCATCAAGCCTCCCTGAAATGTCCCTAGCCCTAAATCCCAGGGCACAGACAGCAATTGGCGGGTATTCAAAATGGTTAAAAAGTCCAAAAAGCCTCTTTGAAAGGCCCTTTACCAGAGACCTTGCATCATGGGCAGGAAGGGAAAGGACCACATGGGTCCCCAAAAAGACCTCACCATTTTCTGTTTGAACCTCCCAGTTGCCTTCCTTTAAGGAAATGGCACTTACCCTGCTATCTGTCCTTATTTCGTTTTTTAAACTTTCTCTAAGGGCATTAACAAGCTCTTCCATTCCACCCCTAAAGGATGTCAAAACTCCTCCAGGTCCAGCAGATGCCTTTTTCTTCACTCCCTTCCTTCTTGCCTCCCTTTTTAAGGCTATCATTGCCTTAATAAGGCTTCCATATTCCTTTTCAAGCTCATGTATCCGTGGAAAACAGGACTTAAGAGAAAGCCTTTCAGGGTTTCCTGCATAGATACCTGAGGCCATTGGGTCAATGAGATATTTGTAGGCCTCACCCCCAAGCCGCCTTTTTGCAAAAGAAGCCAGGGATTCATCCCTTTGTCCCCTTAACGGAGGGATAAAGGGCTCATAAAAAAGCCTCAATTTCCCAGAAAGGGAAAGGATTTTTGAGCGCAAAAAGGCGCCTGGAGAGTCAGGAAGGGGCAGAAGTCTTCCAGATCTTACAACAAATCTTTTTCTGGAAGCATCATTACTCCGTAATGGGCTTATCCCAAGAGCCCTAGAAAGTTCAAGGGTCGAGGGCTTGTTGTCAAGAACCCCGTTAACCCCCCTTTCTACCAAAAAGCCCTTGGACTTTTCTGTCCATGCCTTTCCCCCTACCCTATTTTCCGCCTCAAGTACGGTTATCTCCCATCCCTTTGCCATCTCCTTTAGATACCAGGCAAGGGAAAGCCCGCTCATTCCACCGCCGATTATGATTACATGGGCCATAAAAGTCTTTACCTCTTAAAACTCCTTTTGTCTTTCAAACACAAGTTCACAAAGGGCCTTTATAAAGGTCCTTGATTCATTAAGGGAAGGGGTGCGGATAAGTCTAGCCCCGTTCCTTTTAACCAAATCTCCATAGAGCATATCAATCTCATAAAGGGTCTCGATGTGGTCTGAAACAAAACTTATGGGCACACAAAGGATCTCCCTAACCCCGCTTTTACAAAGATCAAGAAGAAGCTCATCTGTAGCAGGGGATAGCCATTCAACTGGCCCGCTTCTACTTTGAAAACAAAGCCTTCCCTCAAGCCCTGACTCCCTTTTAATGGCAGAGATGGTCCTTTTTACATGCTCAACATAGGGGTCACCCTCATCCACCATCTTTTTAGGAAGGGAATGGGCACTATAAACAAGCTGAAAATTGTCCTTGTCCCCAATCTTTTCCATGCCCTTTTTGATGCATTCACAAAGGGCCTTAACATAAAGGGGATGGTCAGGATAGGAGTCGATCACTTGATAGTCCTTTATTGAAAGCCCCTTTAGGGCCTTTTTAAAGTCATCTATGGAGGTTCCACTTGTTGCAAGGCTGTAATGGGGATACATGGAAAGGGCAATAAATCTTTTTATGCCCCTTTTTACCATATCTTTTAATACATCAGGAGTCCTAGGGGAAAAGTATCTCATGCCAGGCTCACACAAAAAGGCCTTTTCTGATACAGAGTCATTTAGCATCCTTTCAAGGGCCTTGGCCTGGCGTCTGGTGATTTCCAAAAGAGGGCTTTTCCCACCAATTTTTTCATAACATGCTGCACTTTTTGGTGCCCTTTTCCTAGCAATAAACCAGGCAATGGGCCTTTGCAAAAAGGAAGGCCCAAGCCTTATTATCTTTCTGTCTGAAAAGAGATTGTATAAAAAGGACCTGACAGAGCTCAGTTTATCCGGCCCGCCCATATTTAAGAGTATAACACCTGTCATATTAGAAGGTTTCCTTATTTGTGAGATTGTCTCCAAGGCTAAGATAAATTTTTAAACCTAAATCCTGCAATTAGTTGAAAAAAGTTCATGGAAATGGCAGTATTATCACAGTATTAACCCGTAACCATTCAACCGCAACGACTCACCATTTCCATGAACAAGAAACAGAATAAACAATCAGCCCGGGTTGCGCCAAGGAAAATTCA
>WFZZ01000036.1 GCA_015489315.1 Deltaproteobacteria bacterium
GCCATATTTCTTGGCCTTATCATTTCAACTGCTGCAGGAAGCCAGTTTGTGGCAGGCCAGATAGCCATTGTCATAACATTTCTTCCTGCCTTTATGCTCTCTGGCTTTGTTTTTGACATTAATTCCATGCCCTTTCCAATTCAGGTCATTACCCACATTGTTGCGGCCCGATACTTTGTAAGCATACTTCAAAGTCTATTCCTGGTTGGAAATGTCTGGAAGATATATGTCATAAATTGTATCTGGCTTATGGTGATGGCCCTTTTGTTTTTCAGGATCATAAGGAAAAAGTCCCACAAGAGACTGGTATAAAGGAGTAGGAATTGTTAAGAAGGATACTTGCCCTTACCCTTAAGGAGTTCATAGTAATTCTCAAGAATAAAAAAAGTCGCATGGTATTGATAATTCCACCAATTGCCCAGATTATTGTCTTTGGATATGCAGCAACCTTTGATTTGAAGGATGTGGGGGTTGCAATCTATAATGAAGATAGGGGCGAGGTTTCAAGGGATGTGATTGCAAGGTTTCAGGGTGCAAGGGTATTTAAGATCATTAGGTGGATTCAAAGTGACGGGGAAATAGCACCAATCTTAAATGAAAAGAAGGTCCTTATGGTCCTTCACTTCCATGAGGATTTTTCAAAGGATATCCTTCGTGGTAAGAGCGGAAATCTTCAGATAATTCTAGACGGAAGAAATTCAAATACAGCCCTTATCGCCCTTAGCTATTGCAGGCAGATAATATCTGATTTTAACAGGGCCTTTAGCAAAAGATTCCGAGGGGTGCTTCCCCCAGCAAGGCTTAAGGTAAGGGCATGGTTCAACAGGACCCTTAACTCCCACTGGTTCATTATCCCTGGGATTGTTGCACTTTTGACAATAGTAGTGACTCTGGAAGTAACGGCCCTTTCGGTTGCAAAGGAAAGGGAGGCAGGGACCTTTGACCAGCTCCTTGTTACCCCAATGACACCCCTTGAAATCCTTGTTGGAAAGTCTCTCCCTGGCCTTATTATCGGTATTCTGGAAGGCACCTTCATAATACTTATGACCTGTTTCTGGTTTGAGATACCCTTAAAGGGAAGCCTTTTGGTGCTCTATTCAGGCCTTTTCGTGTTTCTCCTTTCTGCAATAGGCATAGGACTTATGATATCATCCATATCTTTAACCCAGCAGCAAGGGCTCATGGGGGCCTTTATGTTTCTTGTGCCTGCCGTTGTCCTTTCCGGTTTTGCCACCCCGATAGCAAATATGCCTGAATTTGTTCAAAGGCTCACCCTCTTAAATCCCATGAGATATTTTCTGGTGATTGTTAGATCGGTCTTTCTTCAAGGGGCAGGCTTTGATATACTCTGGACTCAATATATTCCAATGTTCGTAATTGGAATTATCTCCCTTGTAGTTGCTGCAGCACTTTTCAGAAAAAGGATGTATTAAGGTGATGCATGGTTTCAAATATAAGCAAGAGAAAGCTATTTGAGATCCTTTTTAAGGGCCTACCCATTGGATGTTTCCTTGTAGATAAAAATCTAAAGATAATTGCCTTCAATGAATCGGCCGAGGAGCTTACAGGTTGGAAAGAGAAAGAAGCCCTTGGAAGACCTTGCCGGGAGGTTTTAAAAAGTAGCCTTTGTGACAAGTTTTGCCCATTAGAGGAGAGTGCAAGACTTAAAAGGTCCTTTATCGCAAGGGATGCCACAATAACCTCAAGATTTGGTGAAGAAATTCCCATCTGCTTTTCAAGCTCTACAGTCTTTGACGATGAAGGTCATGTGGAGGCTGGAATAGAGATATTCAGGGATGTTGGGGCAAATAAGAGGCTTCAAACCCTTAGGAACCGCATAATTTCAGTATTTGCCCATGACATAAAGACACCGATAGCAGTAACAGGGGGGCTTGCAAAAAGGCTTTTAGATGAAAAGGTTGGTCCTTTGAATGAGAAACAAAGGGAATATTTGAAGCTTATCTTAAAAGAAAGCACAGGTATAGAAAACTTGGTAAATGAGCTTTTAGAGCTCCTTCATATAGAAAGCGGTCGCATCTCTAAGGAGCAAACTACGGTTAATCTTTCAGTATTTATAAAAGAGATCGTTGATGAGATAGCACCGAAGGCCAGGGAAAAGGGTATAAAAATAAGGGAAGATGCGGAAACAGATCTTTTGCCCATTTATCTTGATAAAATCCAGATAAAAAGGGTCCTTATAAATCTTTTGGATAATGCTATTAAGTATTCCGATCCTGGAAAGGAAATAGAGCTTTCGGCCCACAAAAAAGACGGGTGGCTTATATTAGAGGTTAAAGATCAGGGAATTGGCATCCCCGAGGACGACCTTCCACATGTGTTTGAATACTTTTACAGGGGTAAAAACTCAAAAAAAGTGGCCGATGGCACAGGCATCGGCCTTGCATCTTCAAGGGCAATCGTAGAGACAAACGGCGGAAGAATCTGGGTAAAGAGCAAGGAAGGGCAGGGCACAACATTTTTCATAAGGCTTCCCTTTTCACCTGACCCATAAAAAAGAGGGGCAAGCCCCTCTTTTTTTCCTTAGAACCTCATCGGGCATTGGCCAGGGCCTTGTCCGGGGCCAAAACCGCTTCCAAAGCCTCCATTTTGCCAACCTTGTCCGTCTTGCCAGTGTTGAAAACCATAGCCAGGTTCCATTGGATGCCCGTCTTGGTCAACAGGGCCTCTTTCCCACTGGCTATTTATAATAAACTGGAATTCTTCACTGTTCATAAATTGTGGTGTATAGGTCATACCCATTGTATCCATCATGGTGCTAAATGCCCTCATGTGATTCCTGGAACCCTTTTGAAGATTCTGAAAGACAAACCTTATGTCCTGATTATCAACCCCAGAAAGGCATTCCTTAAGGTCATTTATGTCCATATCTTCAATGGTGGCACCTACCAGATAGGCCTGTCCAAGGTCAATTGAGCCCCTTTCAATCAGGTCTTCAAAAAGAGCTTTCATATTAGGGTCCTTAAATTCACCTGGGGCCAAGTCGGTAACAGGGTTTTCTAGGCCATATCTCTCAAAGATGGCAGATACTGCCTCCATGTGCCTTTCTTCAGCCTCTGCAATAAGGTTAAAACTTGGCTGGTTGTATTTTTCACCAAAATAGGCATAGACGTCTCTAGCAAGCTTTTCTTCTTGAACCATTTTGTTTAGATAATAAAGTTCCTGGTCACTTATTGGCTCCTGGGGAAAGCTATTTATCTGTTGAAGTCCAAATCCCTGATGGTCTTGTAGCCCCTGATAACTAGTTTGGGGAGATGCTGCCTGGCCCTGATTAAGACTCGAGCCAAAATTTCCCTGGTATCTTCCAAACCCTGGACCGTGTGCCATAGAGATGGCACATGACATAAAGAGAAAGGCCAAAGTTAGTGTCAATTTTTTCATTTTTAGTTCCTCCTTTTTATTACTGATTAAATTTTTTATTTCTTCCATTCATACAGCCACAAGGACAATTACCCTTATAGCCCCTGCCGTTTCCATTCATACTCATCCACCTTTTTGAACAACCGGGACAATACTTCATTCTTTCCTGGGGAGTCGCCTGTTGCATTTTGGTCCTCCATGCCTGCCAGAAGGCCTGTTGTTCATCGGGGGACTTTTCCATAACGGTTGGTCTCATCTTGTAAAGCTCATCAAGGGAATACTTGGAATAATCAACTGCAAGTGCAGTGGTAGCAGCAAAAAAGATTGCCAGAAGTATTCCAGAAGTTAGTTTTTTAAATCTCATTTCCTTTCCTCCTTTTTATGTTTTGTCTTTTTTAACTCAAGATGCGTGCCACTTAAGAAAATTAAATTTTCATTGTAAAATCAAACTGTTATAATGAATTAAAAATAAAAGAAAATAGACACCTTCGACAAAGGCCGTTTTTAAGGCGACAAATTTGTCGGTCCAAATGGTTCTAATGCCTATTTTTTGATGGTTGAAAAGGGAGTTAGATTAAAAAATCTTTAACTTTTAGGGATAAAAAGGGCAAAAAGATTTCTTTTTGGAAAGATTCTCTTCTGGTATTAATTTTGAAGAAACAAATAAAAATAAATGCTTTTTAAAAGAATACAATGGGAATCTTTCTTTCAAAAACTATATCCTTTACAATAATTTCCCTTTTGTCATTGTTTTTATTTGGAATAGATCCCGCCTCATGCTCGGAACTTTTGGAAGGAAAAATTCTTAAGGTAAGCCCTTCGAAAGGCTTTATCATCATAGATGATTATTTTGAAAACAAGGAAAAGACCATTCTCATCCCTTCAAAGGATTCCTTAAAGGCCTTGAAAAAGGACGCAGTTATAAAAGTCTGGGTTGATAAGGATGGAGATGTTTTAACAGCTAAAAATATAGTTGGAACCAGAAACTGTGATAGAACAGGGATAAAAAGACGTTTCAGACGGTTATTTGGGTGTACTTGCGGCCAAAACTGTAAATGCAAAAATTGCGTTGTTAAAAAAGGGAAAGGCAAGGGAAGGGGAAGAAAGTAGGGGATGAATCTTAAAAAGGTAAAATTCCCTGACCTTTGGAAGGCAAATGCAGTTGCATTTCTTGTCATATTCCTTGTGGCCTTTTCAGTGGCCGTATGGCAGACAAGATACCTGAACCGTGTATTTATCGAAGAGGCAAAGGATCATGCAAAGCTTGCAGCAGAGATAATAAGAGTAAATGCAAAGACTTCCATCGAAGCGAAAAAGACATCCAGAGAGATCATCGAAAGCTTTTTAAAAAACCAGATTCGCTTTATCAAGTATTTAGAGTACATAGAGCCATTTTCCCAAAAGGAACTGGTGGCCTTTTCCAAAGAATCAAACCTAGCTGGAATATCCATTATCAGAAGGATTAGTGACAAAAAGGATGTGGTTGAAAGCAAAAGGGGATGGCTTTCGGACTCTCCAGAAAAGTTCTGCCATGAAACTGACTCTCTTTACCTGTTACACCAAAAGGGAATCTTTGTCCTTTCAAAAAAATTTAAGGGTAAAAGAGGTGAGTGTTGTATCATTGCAGGAATAAATGGCTCAAAGATACTTAGGCTTCAAGAAAGGATTGGACTAAAAAATACATTAAAGAGGATTTCACATCTTGCCGGAGTTGAGTTCGTGAGGGTCTTTTCCTTTGAAAATGCAAATGAGAAAGTCTTTCCTTCTCCCTTCAGGGGCTTAATTAAAGATAAAGAAGTCTCAAGGATTGTAAATATTGACGGGAAAGAGGTTGTTGTATCTAGCTTTGGTATTGGCGAAAGGCTTTTGCTCATAGGTATGGATACAAAAAAGCTCAGGGAAAAACAAAGGGATATTTGGTTCTTATTGATTTTTTTCAGCCTGATTTTATTTGTAACAGGCGGCATCATCTCGTGGCTTTTATACAAGCATCAAAGGGATTACATAAAAAGGATTAGAGCATATGAAGAAAGACTTTTTCTTGAAAGGCAGGAGGCAAGCCTTGGACGCTCGGCAGCCATAATTGCCCATGAAATAAGAAATCCACTTAATGCAATTTCCATGGGAATTCAAAGACTTTTAATGAAGGACTATCTAAAGGATACCGATCTAGAGCTTCTTTCCATGCTAAGGCATGAAACCCAAAGGGCAGAAGGGATTGTATCCGGGCTTTTAAGTTATGCAAGGCCATCAAGGATAGAAACTAAAAAGGTAGCCCTAAGAAGCCTTATTGAGGAAATATTTTTTGATTTGTCAAAAGAGAAAGGGATTGACATCAGAGAAATAAGACTTGCACTTTCGTGTCCGGAGGACCTCATAATAGATGCAGATCCAAGGCTTCTTAGGCAGCTTTTTGAAAACCTTTTCTTAAATGCACTCGAGGCCTTATACTTTAAAGGTGAAATTAATGTGGATGTTAAAAAAGAAGATGGCTCTTTGGAAATTAGGGTATCAAATAGTGGGACCTTACCAGATATTTCGCAAATAAGTAAGCTATTTGATCCTTATTTCACTACTAAGATAAAGGGAACAGGCCTAGGTCTTTCCATATGTAAAAAGATAGTAAAGGCCCACAAGGGTACAATTTCGGCTGAAATACTGGATGATAAGTTCGTTGTTATCATAACCTTTCCAAGCTAAGGGGTCGCCTAAATGTACATTCTTATAGTCGATGACGAGCCGGTCCAACGGCGCATAATGGGAGATTTTTTAAAAGAGCAGGGTTATAAGGTCCTTGAAGCCCAAAATGGAAAGGAGGCCATCTCCATCTTTAAAAACCATTTTTGTCCTTTGGTGCTTTTAGACCACCGGATGCCTGACATGAATGGGGATGAGGTTATGGCAGAACTTAAAGCCATAAATCCCCTCGTCAAGGTCATAATGATAACTGCTTATGGAGCAATAGATACAGCTGTAAAGGTCATGAAACTTGGGGCCAAGGATTTTCTTGAAAAGCCTGTTGATCTGAAAAAACTGCTCTTAAAGATAGAAAGGCTTTTGGAGGATATTGAGATAGAAAGGGAAACAAGAGATGTCCTTACAAATGAGGAAAAAGAAGTCGCAAATGCCTTTAAGCTTGTTGGAAAGAGTAAGGCCCTTAAGGAGGTGATTTCAACAGCAAAGAGGGTAGCAGAAACCTCGTGGCCCGTCCTTCTGATTGGGGAAACCGGAACTGGAAAGGAGCTGATTGCTCGTCTTATTCACGATTTGAGTCCAAGGAAGGACAGGCCCTTTGTTGCAGTAAACTGTGCAACCTTTTCAGAAACCCTTTTTGAAAGTGAGCTTTTTGGCCATGTAAAAGGTGCATTTACTGGCGCAACCAAGGACAAAGACGGTCTATTCAAGGTGGCCAACAAGGGGACGATTTTTTTGGACGAGATTGGAGAGATGCCACTTGGCCTTCAAGCAAAACTTTTGCGTGTATTACAAGAGGGGACCATCAAGCCAGTGGGGGCAAGCAGGGATTTGAAGGTCGATGTTAGGATCATATCTGCCACCAACAGGGACCTAAATGAAATGATAGAGGAAGGGGATTTCAGAAAAGACCTTTTTTTCAGGCTGAATGTCTTTGAAATAAATCTTCCACCCTTGAGGGAGCGGAAGGAGGATATTCCAGAGCTACTTGATTTCTTTTTTAAAAAATATGCCCCTTCCAAAAAGATTCGCATCATGGATGATGCCATGGATATCTTTTTAAAATACCATTGGCCTGGAAATATTAGAGAGCTTGAACATCAGGTTCAAAGGATTGTAACCCTTGTAAGGGGAAACATCATAAAGGCATCTGATATTCATTTGGATCTAGGTGAGAAACTCGATGACTTATCGTCGGCTTCCCTAAAAGATAAGATTATACAGCTTGAGAAAAAAGAGATTCAAAAGGCGCTTAAAGAAGCTGGCGGCATTCAGACAAAGGCCGCCCAAATTTTGGGTATAAGTGAAAGGGTCTTGCGATACAAACTTAAAAAACTGGGAATAAAATGAAATAGCCTCCTTAATTTAAAAGGTTATAATTTCATAGCCTTCTTCCATAAATCTAGCAAGGGAAGGATGCCCTGACATATCACCCAAAAGGTTCAGACCAATTTCTTCTGCAACCTTCATAGTCCCCATCTTGTTTGAACAAGCCTTGCAAACCCCTTCAATAAGCCCCTTTTCTTTTGCCTTTTCCCAAAGGTTATGGAGAAAATGTTCTTTTTTTTCAAGGCTAGTCAGAAGCTTTGTTGAAGCACCTTCCATGATGATTCCAACATCATAAGATCTTTCCAGCATGTCAAGGGCATTTAAAAGAACATGGATAAAACACATTTCTTCTCCATTAAATACAACAAGCATTACCTTTTTCATGGATTTCCCCCCTATTGAGATTTAAGAACATTAAATTGAAACTATTATTGAAACTTATATACATGGAGCATATTGTAATTTCATCATTTATTTTCGTGACTATAAAGAATAGTTAGAGTAGGAACTAATTTTGTCAATCGTCCCAAGGGTGATAAAATTGGGATAAAATTTTAAGGAGGAGAGTCATGAAAATTAACTGGCTAAACGAAATGGAAGATGCCATAAAAAAAGCAGAATCTCAGGAAAAACCTATACTTTTGGATTTTTTTAACCCTGCTTGAATTGGTTGTCAGCAAATGGAAACAGTTACGTTTCCTGAAGAAAAGGTAGTAGAATTTGTAGAACAAATGGTTATTCCCCTCAGGGTTCCCCATGATCATAGGCCTCTTTCCGAAGATTTTAACGTAAAATGGACCCCTACACTGATTGTCCTCGATGAATCTGGAAAGGAACACCATAGGACCGTGGGATTTCTTCCTCCTGAAGAGTTTATTGCTGCAAACCTTCTTGGCATTGGAAAAATGTATTTTGATAAAGGGGAGTTTCAAAAGGCCATTGAGGTTCTAAACAGAGTCCTTAGGGAATTTGAAACCACAGGAGCAGCACCGGAAGCCATTTTTGTAAGGGCCGTTGCTAAATTCAAGTCCTTAAATGAAACGAGTCATCTTAAAGAGGCATACGAACTTCTCACTGAGAAATACCCCGAAAGCGAATGGGCTAAAAGGGCCTTGCCATACAGGTTACTTTAGACTTGATCTTCTCTTTTAAAGGTTATTTTTTCTTTTGGCCTTAAGTCTTTTTCTTAAGGCCAACTTAAATTTATAGTATTAATTTCCTGGTCAAGAGCATCTCGTTAGCGAGCATATAGGCTAAAAAGCCTTTTAAAATTTTCTGTCAGGAAAAATCCCTTTTCCCTGACAACTTGTCATATCTGGGAAAAAAATCCATTCATTGCTAACCCTTAAAATTGAGCCATCTGAAAGGATAAATTCCCCCTGAGAGACACACTTTCCCTTAGTCTTTTTACCTTTTATCCTAGCCCTTTTATAGTGTTTCAAGATGCCTGTAAATATCTCTGCCGCACTAGCTGTTCTAGGCCCAACCAGGATATCTATTTTTTGTCTAAATGTTGGTAATGATGATGGCACTGAGATCTTTTTTAATTTTCCCGTCATATCCTTCAAATAAACAAGAGTGGTGGAGGGCTTTAAAAAGATTCCTGCCACATCAAGGGCCTCGAAAAGATCACCACCAGGACATCCTCTAAGATCAATTATCACCTTAGTAAAATCCTTTTGTCTGAGTTCATTGATTAAAAGTGTGGAAATTTCATGGCGTTTAAAATTAAAAATCCTTACCAATAAATCCCTTTCTATTTTTAAAAATTCAATTGATGGAAGGGTATATCTTTCTCTTACCACATAAATTATTCTTTTTCGTTTTTTTATCCTAAGTAAAAGCTTTACAACAGTTCCTTCCTTTCCCCTCAAAAGCCTTGCTACTTCTTCATATTTCATGCCTTTTGCCCTTTTGTTGTCAATGGAAATGAGAGAAAGGTCTTTTCCGCGGGAAATCTTAAAAAGAGGGCTGAACTTATAGGGCACTAGAATAAATTCCCTATCTTTTTCTAAAAGAAGCGCTCCAACACCTGATATTTCTTTTAGATCGTTTTTTTGAGAGTCAGAAACTAGCCTGGCATAAGGGTCAATCTTTGGAAGCACCCTTTTTAGATTTGAACAGTTTAGTACTTTAAGAAGAATAAGATTTTTTCTATATATGCAATATTCGTTTAAAAGCCCCTTTATTTCTAAAAGGCTTTTTTTATTACATAGGGCAAAGGATAGGGTAGGGCCCTTAAAAAGGGCCTCTAAAATTATCCAAAGAAAGAGTAAGGCCCTAAGCCTTTTACTGACCAAGTTGCAGAGTAAGGTCAAGAAGTGTCTTATATTCCTTTTCAAGGGCCTTTCTCTGGGCCTCAAGCTGTTTTCGCTTTAAATCTATATCTGTATCTCCAAGTCCTGAACCTTCAAGTGCATCGATATCCGTATTAAGAGACCTCATCTCCTTTTTTAAGGCAGCAACCCTTGCCTTTAGGTCTTTAAGTTTGGAAGCAGAAACCTTTTCTCTTCTTTTAAGAGAATTTATCTTTTTTTCTAGCCTTGCCACGTCTCTATCAAGGGAAGCAAGCCTTTTCCTTTCTCCTTCAAGCTCCTTACTTAACCTTTTCTTTTCTGCTTCAAGACTTGCGGTCTGCTGATGAAGTTCCCTTTGGACTTGCCGAAGATGTGCCAGATGTGCCTGACGTTCCTGAATTCTTCTGTCATATTCTCCTGTTGAAAGGCCCCTAATTCCCCCGAAAAGCCCGCCTTGATGTGGATCAGTGGAAGCAGCGCAACCAGTAAGCATTAATATGAGTGAAATTACTAATATTATTCTTACGATCATACTGATAACCTCTCATCCATTTCTGCCAGCTGTTTGGCATTTTTTTGAAGGGCATCAATATTCTTTTTTAGGGTCTTAATCTCCCTTTCAAGCTTTACAACATACGGGTCCTTTTTCTTTCTCTTTTTCTTTTGCTCATCAAGGATGGCGACATTTATCTTGTATTCCTTTTCGAGTGCTTCGATCATCTTGTTATTTGCTTCTATCCGCTTTTGAATCTCCTTTTTCTTTTTGGCAAGCACGGTTCTTTTTACAGCCCTTTTCTTATATCGGGCCTTAAGGGAAGCAACCTGTTTTTTTAGTGCATATATGTCCCTTGATAGCTTGCAGTTGTATTTGTATGTAGAACTGTTTAGCCTTGCAAGCTGTGCAATTTCTGCATTTAAGAAGTCCTCTTCACTTGCATACTTGGCCTTTCTCCTTGCTATCTCGTTTCCTATCAAAAAGCCGACTCCAGCACCTGCAAGGGCACCAATGATTGCCCCCTTGGTGTCACCGGCAGCAAGTCCTATCAATCCTCCAACAAGAGCCCCCAGTCCAGCACCTTCGGCCCGGGTGCGGGTCTGATCGGACATATTTGCACAGGAAACCAGTTGAATGCTAAAGGCAACCACCAAGAGCAAAGACAAAATTTTTTTTATTTTCATCGATGTCCTCCTCCAGGGGAAAAGACCTTCTGAAAATCATTGCGCCATTTTTCAGGATAACTTCTCCTGTCCTTATAAAATTCTTTAGCATGACTTTCCACAAGAGTTAATACCCTATCTTCCCTATCGGAATGTTTCTTTTTTCTCAACTCTTGTATTGCAAAATCTATATATTGCCTTTTGTAATTTCCAAGTGTACCTATCTTTTTTACATAGGCATCAAATTGCTCCTGTGAAGCCATCTTTAACTCATTGATTTTTTTATTTATCGCATCTACCTGGGCCTGGTACCTGGTTGACATATCTGATAATTTTTTAGCAAGTTCAAGGGATTTCCCAAGATGGGATAGCTTTTCCATGTAAATAGAAAAATTGACCCCATTTCTTGCAGCATCCTGGGCAAGGCTTCTGGCATTTTCCCGTTGTGCTTCATCTAGCCTTTTTCTTGCCTCATTCAGATAGTGCTGAATAGCCATAAAGTCATTTTTAAGCTCAGGATGTGTCTTTATAAGCCTTGCCATTATTGGGTTTACTACATCCAACTGTGTATCTGCCTGGGCAACAAGGTTGTCAAGGGTCCTTCCAACTGGTGTCCTTTGGCGAAGCCCCTTTTTGTAAGATTCATATTCCCTTACAAGCTCTTCTTTCATTTGGGGGGTAGCAATTACGTTTGAGCCAATTGCAAGTCTAAAACCCGTATTAAAACTTGCCCTTTCGATTACCTTTTTTCTTTCACTGTCCCAGGCGATTGCATCAAACTCCCCTCGTAAGGAAGAACGTATTCGGGATGGAGGGGTAGAAACACTTCCTCCCCTAACTGGCACCCCACCTGGCTTTCCCTGCCAAATCTCCGGCAAGAACCTTCCATCAACTATCTCTTGAACGTTTCCAAAAATGTCGAAAATCCCCAAAGGATTTGGCTTTCTTAACCCAATGGGTCTTATCTTGTGCCTTGCATTTCCAAGATGCCAGGAAAACTTATTGAGTTTGCTCCTAGAAAAGGGTAGGGGTCTTTCAAATGTACCTTTTTCTTTCGAAATTATACCTCCCCGTGCTGCATATTCCCATTCGATTTCTGTAGGAAGGCGAATAAATCCGGGGACTCCTTTTATTGTGGGCATGGCTTTGATCCTTTCAGGGTGTGAAGGATCAAATAGCCATTTATTGTATTTTCTTATAAAGTTCTTCATTGCACTGTAAGGGATAAAACAAACTGGTTTTTGAAGCTCGCTTTTTAAGGCCTTTCCCTTAAGATGCGGTATCCTTTTGTCGTTTTTATCCTTAGTGACTTTTAAAAAGCCATCCATGCCCATGACAGAGATGAACTGTCCCTTTGTAACTTCGTACTTTCCAATATAATAAAGCCATCCATCCCCCTTTTTATCAGGGAATGAGCCGCTTATCTCAAGCCTTTGAAGCCCTTCAAAGGGGCCTCCTGCCGGATCTCCTATCTGGATTATCCTCTTTACATCTCCCCAGAAGGATTTACCCGGCACCTTCACTGGACGAAAGACCATTACTGACCCATCTGGCATTGGCAAGATGAGATCATCCTTCATGGGTTTTGGGTTATAAAGGGCCGTAGCAAGGCAAAGGCCCTTTAAGCAACCAGCAAAAATCAAGATGAATAGATAAAAAATTATCTTTTTAAATATGCCTTTATTCTTCACGGAGCGCCTCTGCTGGATCTATTCTTGATGTCTTCCATGCCCCTACTAAGGAGCTAAGGGCAGAAATCAAAAGGGTCAAGGCCAAGGTTGCAAAGAGTATCCAGTTTGAAAGCTCGCAAATCCTTTCCCCAGCCCTCATCTCATTTTTAAATACCTCATTTATTACCCCTGAAACAACTTCAAATCCTATAACTGCTAACATAGATGAAAAGAATGCAAGAAAAAGCCCTTCAAAGACAGGAAAAAAGAAAAGATCCTTTCTTGAAAAGCCCAATAGTCTTAGAACCGCAAGCTGGCTTCTCTTTCTTTCTACAGAGCCATAAAGGCTTGCAGTAAGGACACAGACTGCCCCGATAATTCCAAGGGCTGCCACTAGCCAAAAAAGCCTTGTAAGGCCAGAGTCAAGAATCTTTATGCGTCTTATGGCCTCAAGCTTTGCAATTACTGGAATTCCCTGGGCCTTGAGCTTTTGATAAAGGGGTTCGACTTGGTCAATGGTCTTTGCATACAGTCTGAATCCTCTAAATCCCGTTTGGGAAAGGATAAAACTAATGGAATTTTTATCAAAATGAATTTCTCTTGTCCTCGCCGTATTTAGCATGGAAGCAAGTTCTAAAGGGCAATAGGAAAAGGAGTCTTTTGTAAATCCAGCAATGGTTACAGGAAAAGTAACGTTTTTTACCCCCTTAAATGTGACTTCAATTTTAGAATCTTTTTGAAATTTCCCAATAAAACTCATGGGAAGCACAATCTTAAAAACATCTTTTCCTGACCTTTTTTCATTGAATTCATTCCATGGAACAAAAAAGGCATTTAAAAGTTCCTTTATCTTTTCATCTGGCGAAAAACCAACGACCTTAATTTCCTTGTCTCCAATAAAAAGGGGAAGTGGTTTTGTAAACGGAAGTATCCTTGCGTTAAATCCCCTCAACCTATTTTTTATGGCCCTATATGAAAAAACTGTAACATTTCCCCTTGGAACACTGAATTTATAGATGAAGATTTCTTCAGGCACATGAAGGCCATAGTTAGATTCAAGTTCTTTTGCCGAAACCTTTCCATATCTGGCAAGGCCGCTTTCTATCAAAAGGGAATTCAAAAAAAGTGGGTCAAGGGCCTTTTTTGAAAACACCAATACACCATCAAATCTTTTGTATGGCCTTGAAAAGGAGCCTTTCCATCCCCTTTTTGAAACAGCCCTTCCTTCCTTAAAGGCCTCAATGTCAAGTAAAAGGTCTAAGGGAGCATATATCCTTTCAAGTGTACCGTATTGCTCTGGAAGTATTCCAATTACCCTTAGTTTCTGAGTAGCATATTCATATCGGCCTGATCTGAAACGACTTACCTTAAGGGAGATCGTGTCACCTTTTTTTATTCCAAATTTATTTGCCGCACCAAAGCTTAGAACACATTCATTCCCTAAAGGGACCCTTATTTGGGAAGCCTCAAGAAGCGGATCACCTTTCCCCGTAGGGATGATATCCATTAGCACCTTATCCTTTTTACCTGGCATAATAAGATAAACAGTAGAGGAGGCAGGAAGGATGGTGGGGATTATGAATCCGACGTCTTCGTCCCTTTTCATTTTCTCGAACCAACTCCTTGGATATTCTCTTGTCTCGGTTGGTCTTAATTCCCTAAAACTCGGGTCATTTACCAGCCGCTTTCTCAAGGACTTTATTGTGCCGCTTTTTAGACCAAGAAGAATCAAAAGTGGGGCAATAACGGAAGAGATGGCAATAACAAGGCATGTGCTAAGTATAAACTCATGCCGTAGATCATAAATGGCAAGACCTGGAATCAATCTAATGTTGGATTTCATAAAGACTGGATTTTATAAGACCTCTTCGTGGATATTCCATTTTAAAGCCAAACCACCTATCTGCCACATTTTCCACAAGCTTCTCATCGTGTGTAACCATTATTATTGATGTTTCCTGCCTTTTGGAAAGCTCCCTGAACTGGTCAATTATCCTTTGGGCCCTTTTTCTGTCAACAGCAGCAGTTGGTTCATCGGCAAGGACCATTTCGGGCCCATGCAATACGGCCCTTAAAATTGCAACCCTTTGTCTCTGCCCCCCTGAAAGGCTCTTGGGCTTTTCATCAAGAAGATTTTGTATTCCAATCCGTCTTGAAAGTCGTAGAAGTCTGTTTTTTACATCTTTTTTTTGATTTAGCCTTGAAGGGAGTAAAAGATTTTGTCTCACACTTAGAAATGGCAAAAGCCCTCCGGTCTGAAGCACATAGCCAAGATGTTTCCGCCTGATATCTGAAAGCCCTTTTTCTTCTCCTTCCTTCCAAAAGCGATCAATTTTAAGGTGTTCATCTCCTATGGTAAGCTTAAATCGTTCTATTTCCTCAGGTCTTAAGACAAGTGCTAGAAAGTCCAAAAGGGTGCTTTTCCCACAACCACTTTCGCCAATCACACAGACCATCTCACCCCTTTTAAGGTGAAACTCTGGGACAAGAAGCTCAAAGGCGCTACCGGATTGCCTTTTTCTGACAATCCGGGCGCCTTTTACCTCAAGAAGGTTTTGCACCCCTTTTTCGTGCATTTTTTAGGGAAGATAATCTATCTTTAACGGATAGACCTTTTCGCCATCGGGATCGGATTCATTAAGTTTTTGCCACGCATCCACCCGTTCATTTATCTGGCGATATTGAATGAGTTTTGCCTTTAGGCTCCAGATGAGCTGGGCCCTTTCATCTGCAGTCATGCTTGCATACATCTCGTTACTAAGTGACATAATGTCGCTTTTATAGGGGAGACTCTTAATAAAAGCAGGCAAAAGCCCGGTATCCACAAGCCTTTTTGCCTTTGAGATATCCTCTGGCTTTTTCATGGTCTGACTTGAAATGGCTTGAAGGGCATCAAAGAACTGTTCCTGGGTTAGCTCTGCCCGTGTAAGGGCCTCTATAATGCTATCAAGGCTCTGGGAAAGGGTGCTCAACTGGTTCTTAGTAATAAGGACCCTTACATCAAGGCTTCTCTGGGTGGGGTCAACAAGGTCTCGATCAAGGACCCATGCCACAATGTCCTTTGGAGGTGAGGCCTCCTGCCCGAGATATTCAATAAGGGCAGAGTTCCAGGCCTTTGTAAGGGCCTTTTTGGCGACCGTTGTGACATCTGTCTGATTCTCGCTACCTTGGTCGGCCTGTCCGGGCGACTGGGAAAGCAAAGAACCTGTTTTTGAATTCTTGACCTCAAGTGTAGTTTTTGTCTTTTGGCCAATTTCAGAGACTATTGTATTTACTGCCTTTTGGAAATCTTCCTTTTTAAAGGCGTCAACTTCAACCAAGGAAGATTCGCCTTCTTCCCCCCTAACCCTTGAAAGGGTGGAATACTGCTCATATGCGGTATTGAAATCCTTGGACGCTCTGGGGTCCTTTAGATGGATGGCAATGATATGAATTTTTTGATCCTGGGCTGAGCGCAAAAGGTCTTCTGCTCCAAGGCCAGTGGTATTTTGGGGATGTCCAAGTGGGTGGGAGCTTGCATCGCCAATAAGGATAAGAAAGCGAAGGGCGCCTTCTTCCCAGTTGGAATCCATGGCCTTTTGCACCCCTGCAAAGACCTCTTCCTGATAGTCATGGCTTCCGACACTTGTTGCCTTTGCTTCATTTTTAAGGATATTGACAAGGGTCTTGGCATCAACAAGCTCAGGGGTAAAATTCTTTGCCACATATTCCAACTGTGGTACGACCTTGGTTGAATCCCTGTACCCCACAAGTCCAAACTTTATCCTTCCGCTGAGGTCCTTTCCCAAGCGGGTTGCTATCTTTTCGACCGCCTCCCTTGTCATGTCAATATAAGGCTGCATGCTCCTTGTTGTATCGATGACAAAGACAAGGTTTACCTTAAGATTCTTCACATGGGTAATGGTGGCATTATCGGAGCTGGCTGTGGCGCCTTCGAGATAATCCGGGTTAGAAAGGGTATCTGCCCCTCTTTTTCCTGGAACTGCTGCTGCAATTTGAAGAAATCTAGCCTCATCACCATTAATCTCAGTAGTTTCGTAATTTAAAATGGGTAAGAGGTAGAAGTTTTCATTTATATCTACAAATCTTTTTGGTTCCATGCTGACTATTTCTGGAGGAATTTCCCTTTTGTCTATCTTTGAATAAAGGGCCTTGGCCTTTTCTTCCATATTATCCGAATTTACTATCTCCTTAAGGGCAGAAAGGTCCTTAAACATGAGAACAGGATTTCTTCCCTCACCTGGCTCTCCCGGATGCGTGTAGGAAACAAGAAGGGCCTGCCTCCACTCAAAGCAGTCCTTGGCCCTTAACCAGCCTAAAGGCTTTGTTTTACTGTACCCTACGCGGTACCAGCCCCTTGGTTCAGCTGGGTTTGAAAAATCAAGCCCTTTTCTTTCAAACACATACATGGGCTTAAAGGCCGGAAGATTTGCCTTGAGGATGTTTTGGGGCAATTCCTCTTGGGATTTATAAAGGTTTGAAAGTGGACGGGGAAGGACCCTCAACGGCTCCTTGGTATTTGCCTCTATACAAACCTTACATTCATTCTCATTACAATTACATACGATCCCGTTATCTGTCTCAGTTGATTGGATATTTGAGGTATTATTAAGAGTATTATTGCCGGCTTTTCCTGTGGTATCGCCTTCAAGTTTATCAAGATCATTTGTCTTTTGGAAATTGGCACTCTGGCCATTGCCTTCAAGTTCATCAGGATTTGAGATGTTTCCATTTAAACAAAGGGCCATGCCACAAAAAAATAAGAT
>WFZZ01000037.1 GCA_015489315.1 Deltaproteobacteria bacterium
CTGTTGGCCTTGGGGTGGGCGGAACCTTCTACGCCATGATGATTGGCCCAATAAGCCTTGCAGTCTTTTTTGCAATAATCATTTTAAACATTGTCTTTTACCAGCTCATGAAGGCCCCGACCATGAAGGGGGCATCCATCATTTCACAACTCGAGGGCTTCAAAATGTTCCTCAAGACCGCCGAGGCCCCAAGGCTTGAGGCCTTGATCCCGCCAGGAAAGGCACCAGAGCTTTTTGAAAAATACCTGCCCTGGGCCATGGCCCTTGATGTGGAAAACCAGTGGGCAGAAAACTTTCAAAGATACCTTGAAAAGATTGGCCAGGCATCAACCTACCGGCCAGCATGGTATCATGGTAGCTATTACAACCTCTCCTCCATCTCAAGCGACGTGGGAACAGGGCTTGGTTCTGCCATCTCCATGGCCTCCTTTTCGAGCTCGTCCGGCTCAGGAGGGGGAGGATTCTCTGGAGGAGGCGGCGGAGGAGGAGGTGGCGGCGGCTGGTAGCCTTTTTGTTCTTTTCTTTTGCTCGCCCAAAAGAAAGAACCAAAGAAAAGGGCGCCCCGATGCCGCTTGTCTCCTGCGCGCGAAAGTCCTGGATCCAGGCCGCCCAAAGGGGCCATCCATGGCCCAATGGGCGGTGGCGGAATCGTCCCGCCACCCCTTCGGGGCCTTTTTGGCTCCAAGCCTTCCGTGCTCGGCGCGGCATAAGGGGTTAAAAAAACTTCCTGCAAGGCAATGACCCTTTTAGGTTTTTGAAAAAGGTCAACCTGGTTTTCAACCTATCGAAAAAACCTTTCAAGCATTCCTTATTAAAAGGTAACACTAAGTTCCATTCCGGAAATAACAGCTGTTTTTGATAATTTTATGAGGAAATAGATGGTAAGTAGAAATACGAAGCATCAAGAATAAACGTCTGGGGGATAACCATTGATGTATAATTTGGAATACATTATAGGAATGAAGAGAGGCTAGACATTCAAAAAGAGATGGCAGTTGACTTTACCCAGCTTAAGTCCCTTATTTCAAAATATGTGGATAGTCCCGTATAACGATAAATTTTAAGGACACGAGCTGGTCATTAGCAGCCTTGAGGACTGGAACTGAAGAATGACTGAAATAGCAAAAATTATTTCCGGATGGCCAGTAATAATCCAAGGAGCTCTAGGTTCCGCTCTTTTTTGGATATCCTTAAAGACTCTGAATTGGTTACTCCGAGTAATCGCAGTCATTTGGTCAAAACTTTCTCAAAATGCACGAAGAGAAAAAAAACGTGCTGAACTGATATTCCATAAACAAATTAGAGGCCAAGACCCAATTGGATACCTACATTGTATATATCGTGCGCTTGGGTACCTTTCTCAAGCGCTGGCTTGGACAATATCTGGCATGATGTTTAGTGGCTATTTAGAAGTATTTTATATTGTTGGGCTGTTTGGTGGACTAATTTATGTTTTTAAGGCTATGCGTTGGATTGTTCCTCCTTACAAAATACACGACACTGAAGAAGGTCGGTGGCGAAAAATTAAAGAACTGGAGACCGAATTAAATGGAGAAGCAAGCAAGGAAACAAATGCGATTCTTTCGAGAATCGGATCAACTGTTGATAAGAGGAATTGAATCGAGCTTAAAAGGGAGGAGGAATGCCACTCGCAGCGTTTGGCGGATTTTAAAAGGCCGTGTTTAAACAGCAGTTTGGCAAGGTTTAGCTTCGTTGCTTTATCATTGAGCAAAAATATTGGATCATTTCATGTTTTAGCTGTCTGTGGAGGAAGAGGATGAAAGAAAAAGAAATATCAAGGTCAAGAGCCCTTGCTGCGAAAGTAATTTATGCAGCTCTTCAGACATTAAAGGAAAATGGTGGTGAACTTAGCGGTCGAGAAGTTATTAACAAAGTTGGCCAGAAGGTCGAACTTGATGATTGGGCAAAGTCTCGGTATGAAAAATCAGGATATATTCGTTGGCAGTCGATTTTACAATTTTTTAGCATAGACTGCATAAAGGCCGGATACCTAGTTAAAAAACAAGGTATCTGGTATCTCACTCCAGAAGGCGAGGAAGCTTTAAACTTGGGTGAGATCGGTCTCCTTAATGCAGCTACAGAAGCATATAGAAAATGGAAAAAAGAGAAGGAAGCTACTACAACTGAAGAAGAAGTCAATACTTCACTAAATGACAGTGAAAAAGAGCAGGAAGCTACTATTGACGAAATCGAACAAATTGCTCTAGACGGTACTAAGAATCACCTCAAATCTAAAAATCCATATGAATTTCAGGATATTGTTGCGGCTCTTTTAAGAGCAATGGGATACTACACTCCGTTTATAGCACCAAAGGGTAAAGATGGCGGGATAGATATAATAGCATATCGTGACCCTCTTGGTACCGTATCTCCACGGATAAAAGTTCAAGTAAAGCATAGGGACCAGCCGGCAAGTGTTCAGGAAATACGCCAACTTATGGGTTTATTACAAAAAGATGGTGATGTTGGCATATTCATATCAAGTGGGGGCTTTACACCCGATGCGAAATCGGCAGCAAGAAGTTCGCATGTTCATGTGGAATTGATTGATTTGTCCAGATTTATAGAGTTGTGGCAGGAATTCTATCATAAACTCGATGAGGAAGACAAAAAACATTTACCGTTAACACCTATTTACTTCTATGCTCCAAGTCCCTAGTCATACATATGAACATCTGAAGAATTCTTATATTATTTTGAACTAATTAGGCGCAATAATTACAAAACATTACAAAATTTTACTCTGTTATCCTGTAATTTATAGCTATAGCATACAATCAGGCATAACAATATGACAAGGAGACAAGACAATAAATGTCATTTATACACCACAAATCAAACGCTGTATCAATACTCTCCATTGGCTCTACAAAGTCAACGACATCATCGACTGAGCTCCAATTCGCAAAAAGCTTGCAGGACTCCATCCCTCAGATACAGGAAGACGGGAGTATGAACCGGTTCCCATGTTCAATACCCTCTTAGCCCAGCTGTGGTTGAGGCTCTCGGTACCAGAAGCACAGGCCTGAAATTATAACAGGGGCTCCTTCAAGGCTTCCTGGACATGGAGATTACCTTACCCAAGCAAGTCCTGATGAAACCACCATGTGCATTTAGAGAAAACAACCTTGTGATCTTGCCAAGGAGCTCCAAGCAAACGGGAATTAAGGTTGAAGGCTCTCTGATTAGAGTCTCAGATAGTTTGCTTTGTTGAACGTATGAAGGCGTTTTAAACCCCCTTATGCCGCGCCGAGCACGAAAGGCTTGGAGCCAAAAAGGCCCTGAAGGGGTGGCGGGACGATTCCGCCACCGCCCATTGGGCCATGGATGGCCCCTTTGGGCGGCCTGGCTCCAAGACTTTCGCGCGCAGGAGACAAGCGGCATCGGGGCGCCCTTTTCTTTGGTTCTTTCTTTTGGGCGAGCAAAAGAAAAGAACAACTTATTTGGGGGAGGAAACCGGATAGACCCCTTCAATATCCACAAGATCCTGGCTGTCAACCAGCCTCGCAGGTACTGGAACCCCAGTCTCTGTGGAATTGTCACACGGGAAAAGGTGTGAAGGCGGATCCACAAGATAAAATCCCATGTCAAGTATGTCCTTACAGGTGACAGGAAATGGAAAAGGATTCCATTTATCTGGCACAACCGCGTTCATACCATCTGGATCGTACAGAAAGTAATCCTCAACCTCCTTGGCCTTCATTCTGGCCCCGTGTATGC
>WFZZ01000038.1 GCA_015489315.1 Deltaproteobacteria bacterium
ATAGGCGAATATTTGTCTATCAACCTATAAAGCACCGCAGCCGTAACGTTTGAGCTGGCAAATACTCGAAAAACCAGTCCCTCTAATACCTCAAGCACAGTTGATTTACCGCAGCCAGGGGCAGGGCTAGTAAGAGCGAGGACGGGCAAAATCCAAGTTTTATCCGTAACATATGTAAGAGCTACCCAAAGGGTAATTGCAACGTCGGCATATTTGGGCAAATATAGATAAGTGGTTAATGTTTTACGGACCTCATCCAGGATATCCTTCAGTGCAACATCTTCTGGCCACGGCTGAAGGTCCTCAAAATACTCATTGTCATTTCCACCTTCTTCTGTGGACTCTTTCACGCCATCAAGTATCTTTTTTAAGGCCGACTTGGTAATGCCCAGGACCTTTGCACATGCCTTGGCCTTCTGGCTTACAGATATTGAATCCATGCCAGCCAAAAGGTTTATTATGGCGTCCTTGTTCAGTGCGTCCCTTATCTGCCCCCTAACAACCGACTCTCCTTCCTCAATGGCCAGATCGTTAAAGTCTGTCCCTTTACTGTCAGGATTAATGAACTTCGGAGCCACAAAGATAGCATTTGCTTTTTTGGCTGCCTTCTTCCCATACGTGATTCCAGGATTACCCCTGGTATGTCTGTCATTATCAGCACATACAAGGAGAATGTAGCTAGAGTATCTCTGGCTTATCTTCTCAGCCACTTTGACCATATTATGGCAGTCAAAGGCTATTGCTGTCAGGTAACCTGTGGCCTCAAAAAGACTTAAGCCAGTGGCAAGGCCTTCACAGATAAGGATAACTTCGGACTCTGGCTCTTCGGTAATCTTAAAGCCGATAGGGAAGAAACACCCTTTGACCCTTCCTCCTGTAAGGAATCTCTTATGGAACTGGCCGTCCTCTTCGTAAATCTTCTGTAATGTCCATAGGGTGCCGTTCTCGTCATAGGCAGGTATTAGTAAGGTGCCAATGTCATTAACCCTCAGACCTTTGCATGGCTGGAGGTGTTTTGCTGTTAAGTAAGGGTGTTCTTCGCATTCAAGGGCAACTTCATATATTTTCCTGGCATCTTCCCTGGCTTCAAGATTTCTTCTGGCAGTCTCCTCTTTGACAATCTTTTTCTGTTTTTCTATGTATTCTCGAATGAATTGCCTTTGCTCTTTGTCCAATCGGTCATTGTCAAAGGACTTCCAACCTTTGACTTCTATCCCAAGACGCCAGTCACCAAAGGAAGCAATTAGACCCTGGTCATATGAATGTATTATGTACCAGGAGTTTTTCTTTTTAGGTTTTTCTGGATCCCCTGAAAACCGTACTATCTTGCCAGAAGTGTCAAATCCAGCAGGTGGAATAAGCCCTCTTTGACTCATGGCCTCTTTTAAGGCCTCCAGGGCATTGCAAGAAAAGGAATTAAGTGCTAAGTTTAATTTATCTTTGGCAATATTTTTTGCCCTCATACCATCCATTGGGACGAGGGCTTTATTTTTGCCTTCCATCTTAGGCCTCCTTTCTTGCCTCAATTTTTCTGGTCTTTATCGCCTGTTCAGCTGGATCGATGACCTGAACCTCAAGACCCTTTAAAAACTCATCAAGCCAACGCTTTTCATAGAAAACACGACGTCCAATACGTTTGAACTTTGGCCCCTTTCCAGTGCAACGCCATACACCCATTGTTTTGGGTGTGGTCTGGAAGCCCAGGGCACGCAAATAAATTGCAGCGTCCTTGTCCGTCATGGCCAAGGGATAGATAACATGTACTTCACCGTTAGGGTCTATAAAAACATTGGGTTTCTGGATTGGTTTTATAGCCATGTTTAACCTCCGATATCTTTTTAAAAAAAGGTTAAATCATGGAGAATCAAAAAAAGGTTGTTGTTAGATAACTTTTTAAAAAAAGTAGATTTTTATAGAAAACGGACGATTTTTGGAGAATTTTTGCGGTAATTTTACAATAGATTTTTTGGCTGAAACAACAACCCTTTTTAATTGGCTGATTTATTTAATTTTTTTCTTTTTATGAGATTCTATCTTTTTAAGAACTGCCAATTTTAAGGAAATATCGGGGGATGGTTGTTTAAGGCTATCAACACTC
>WFZZ01000039.1 GCA_015489315.1 Deltaproteobacteria bacterium
GTAATTATATAGTACGCTATTATTGTTTTTGTTTGTTTTTATCTAAAATTATCCTTTGTAATTTTAAATTTTTTTAGTGAATAGTTATTCATTTTATGTTAAAGAAAGTACAAGCCCTAAAGCTTACTTTTTAAGTCTGGATGGGCTTGCTTTTTTTTGCAATATGCGTTTAAAATCGCATGCTGATGAAAAATTAACTCCCCAAGGAGGATGTAACAGTGAAAGAGAACAGGTCCACTAAACCAAATTATGTTACAGATGAGGAGAGAAGAGAGTTTCTGAAGTTGGGCCTCAAGATAACAGGGGTGCTTGCTGGTGGGACGATTCTTTCTGTGGTCCCTCTTCCAGATGAAGAAGCTAAAGCCCTTGTAGAGCTTGAGGGTTATGAAAAGACTTCTTACAAGCCTCACTATGTAATGGTGATCAGGCAAAATCATTGTGTGGATTGTGAAAAATGCAAAGAGGCTTGTAAAAAGACCAACCATGTTCCTGATTATGGTTACAGGACTACAATTTTGGAAAAGACTGCAGAAGACGACGAGGGGAAAAAGTTTCCCGTCTTTATGCCCGTTCTTTGTAACCATTGTCTTAATCCTCCATGTGTCAGGGTTTGCCCAACAAAGGCGACCTATAAGGATCCCAAAACAGGTATTGTCATGATGCACTATTACAAATGCATTGGCTGTAAGACATGTATGGCTGCCTGTCCTTATAATGCCAGGTATTTCAATGAGGAAAAACGTGCTATCGACAAATGTAATTTCTGCTGGGATACAAGGCTTTCAAAGGGTGAAAAACTAACTGCCTGTGCAGCAGCCTGTCCTGCACACGTAAGGGTCTTTGGAGATTTTTCGGACAGGAACAGCGAGGTATGGAAGCTAGTCCATCAGCCTGATAAGGCCGTGTGGGTCCTTAGGCCTGAAACTGGCGCAAAGCCATGTATCTTTTACATGAATGACTAAAAATTTAGGGGGATAGAGATATGAGTGGAAAAGGCTTAAAGATATTTCTTTTAATGGTACTTTTGGCTGGTTTTGTTGCAGTAGGTCAGGCAATTGGTGAAGAAGATGCAGATTATCCAACCGAGCCAATCATCTTTGAAAAACCTGTTAAGGCCGTCATCTTTGATCACAAGCTCCACGTGGAAGATAATGGCCTTGATTGTGATTCATGTCACGATGATATATTTGAGATGGAGGCAGGAAATTCTGAACAAAAAAAGGACTTTAACATGAAGGCCCTTTATAAGGGTAAATATTGTGGTCAGTGCCATGATGGGGATACTGCCTTTGCATCAAATACCAGGTGTACCCTTTGCCATATTGGAGTTAAAGGTTATAATAGAATGATGGGTGTTAAACCGGCAGGCGGTCACCACGAATAAAAATTTACTTAAAATCCGGTAAAAATGGGCCTGCTGGAGTGAATCTGGTAGGCCCATTTTGTTTTAAAAAGGAGGCTTATGGACAATCTACTTACTTTGGTCTTGGTCTTGGTTATATGGATAGCCATAAATAGATGGCTTTTACCCAAACTAGGGATTCCTTCCTGAGGGGCTCCTCCAGTTGATGCCGTGAAGCATCAAGAAAAGAAAAAGGTGCAAAAAAAGCCCAAAAGACCTATTCCTACATGAGATGGCCCAACATGTCAGATTGGGGGCCAATCTAAAAAGTAAAACTAAAAAATAAAGGGAATTCATTTAAGGACGTATTTTTGTTAAGAATGTGTCCTTTTTGATTTTAGCCGAAGATTTTTGTCTTAACTATCTGTCTTCCAGAATCAGTCAATAATTCATTTATGACATCCTCACCTAGTCGGGAAGCGGCCTCAAGGGTTGCGATCTTTTTTGCATCCTGGATCACCTTTACCTCGTTTCTTTCTGTCTCTTCTTTGGATTCAATAAGCCTTAGGATGTCAAATGCATCCTTAATTGCCTCCTTTTCGGCACCTACATCGGAAAATGTCTTTTCAATAAGTGATTTTTCTAAAAATTCAGGGTAACTTTCTTCAGAAAGAAGATCTAAAATGCTCAAAATAAAGCCAGAAAGAAGTATTGGTCCAAGCTTTGTCCCTTCTTTTTTCCCGATTTCTTCACAGAGCTCCAGAAACCTTACGGAAAGTGCGACCTTTTTACTGTCTGACAATTTCTGTTTAATCTCCTTAAACATCTTTCCCTTTAGGACCTTTAGCATACTGTCGCCAGCAACCCCTTCAGGAAGAGACCCAAGGCAGTGTTCAGCATAGGGACAATAGGCAGCGCAACCAAAATCCATCTCAGGATTGGGCACTTGTTCCCCACATTCAGGACAACGTCTTCTGGTGTCATCTTTAAAAAATTCAATGGTGGTCCCACAATGCGGGCATTTGACTTCGAATATGGCATCTGCCTTCCAGAATCTGCTATCTTGTCCAGGACACTTCATTTCTATGACTCCAAATACTTTTTATTGATTCTATTTTAAATCAATGCTCTTATCATGCAAAATGACTTAAATCAAAAAGGACATTCGCAATTTTTTTCTCCCTTTGTTAAAATTCAAAAAAAACAGAGGATGAAATCAGTAAATGAAGATTGCAGTTTGTGGAAAAGGTGGAGTAGGTAAAAGCACAATTAGTGCTTACCTCATCAAGGCCCTGCTGGATAAGGGAAGAAAGGTTCTTGCCATTGATGCCGACCCTAGCCCTCATCTAGCAAGGCTTTTGGGATTTAAAAATGAGGACATTACACCCATTGCCGAGATGAAGGATTTACTGAACGAACGGTCTGAAAGGCAGGGTGCCTTTTATAACCTCAATCCACGGGTTGACGATCTCCCTGAAAGGTTCATGAAAAGACAAGGAAATTTGAGCCTTATGGTCCTGGGGGCAATTCAGCAAGGTGGTGCAGGTTGTGCCTGTGCCGAAAATGCAGTCTTACGAAACCTTTTAAACCGACTTCTTCTTTCAAAGGATGAGGACATAGTCCTAGATATGGAGGCAGGTGTTGAACACCTGGGGCGTGGA
This sequence comes from Deltaproteobacteria bacterium, assembly GCA_015489315.1. Classification (GTDB taxonomy): domain Bacteria; phylum Desulfobacterota; class Dissulfuribacteria; order Dissulfuribacterales; family QOAL01; genus JAADCZ01. The sequence continues at coordinate 3,004 of WFZZ01000039.1, forward strand.
ACCATTGCAGGTGTCGATCACATTTTAATAGTCGCGCAGCCCTATCGAGGAAGCATAGAGACAGCCCAAAAGATTGATAAACTAGCCAAGGATCTTAATATCGCTTCCCTTCACATAGTGGCAAATAACTGCCAGGATGAAGAAGATGTGGATTTTATCGAAGAAATATCGGGACAAAGGCCCATAGCCGTTTTTCCAGCATCAAAGGAGGCAAGGGCTGCAGAAAGAAAAGGGCTTCCAATAGCCGATTCATCTCCTGAAATGCTAAAGGCTGCCAAAAACCTTGTGAATAATCTGGAGAGAATTTCAAATGGATAGATACCAGGGCCTCATTGATGTTCAAAGCATGAGGGATACCAGGAATATCCCACTAAACAGGGTTGGTATAAAAAACATAAGATACCCGATAACGGTCCTGGACAAGGCCAAGGGAAGGCAGCATACTGTGGCCAATGTAAATATGTATGTGAATCTTCCCCATCAATTTAAGGGCACTCACATGAGTAGGTTCATTGAGATATTAAATGAGTACAGACGGGAAATAACTATCCAGACCTTTGAAGAGATACTTTCTGCAATGAAAGAGCGCCTAAATTCTCAGGAAGCACATCTTGAAATAGATTTTCCCTATTTCATTGAAAAGAGCGCCCCTATTACAGGTGTAAAGGGGCTTATGGAATATTCCTGCGGACTTCACGGAACCATGAAGGATGAGCTTGATATGATGTTGATTGTAAAGGTTCCTGTAACCACTGTATGTCCCTGTTCAAAGGAAATTTCAGATTTTGGCGCCCATAATCAAAGGGGAGAGGTGAGGGTATGGGTACGGTTTAAACGGTTTTTGTGGCTTGAGGACGTAATCGAGTTGGTGGAAGGCTGTGGCTCTTCCCAGGTCTATTCGGTTCTTAAAAGGCCTGACGAAAAGTTTGTTACGGAAGAGGCCTTCAAGCATCCTGTATTTGTGGAGGACATGGTAAGGGCAGTCTATGAGGGCCTAAAAGAGCGTCCTGAAATTACCTGGTTTGCCATTGAAGCAGAAAACTTTGAGTCCATCCACAACCATTCTGCCTATGCCTACGCAGTATATCCAGGGGAAAAATCTTAATTCAAAATTCCACACATCTAGAAAAATCTCAAAAATCCCCCTGTCTTGTTTTCACCACTATTTCCCCTTCGAGGTATTGGCAAAAACTCAACACTTGGTTCCCTTTTTACAGGCTGTGGAAATAGTGCCATGAGTTCGTAGAAAAGATCCGGCATGTCGGTTCTTATGGGAAGTCCCATATCCTTTGCCTCTTGCCAGGAAATGGGATGATCATGGGTCCAGGTGCCCTGAGACAAAATCTCTGAAAGTTCCTGGGCCTTTTCGAGGCCAAGTTTGTCAGAAAGAAGCTCTGTCACGTTTTTCTTCATCTGTTTAAGGGCCTTTTCGGCCATGTCTGCCATAACAATACTCTGGTCATCCACTTTGTCTATTGGCTTTGATTTAATGACCTTCAAAAGGGATGCGGCAGGGCTATTACCCATTTGCGGGTCAACAGGCCCTAAAACCGCATGTTTATCCATGACTATCTCATCTGCAGCAAGGGCAATAAGTGTTCCACCACTCATGGCATAATGGGGAACAAAGGCAGTTACCTTTCCAGGATGGTCCTTTACCGCCCTTGCGATTTGAAGGGCAGCAAGGACAAGACCTCCGGGGGTATGAAGGACCAGATCGATTGGCACGTCGGGATCTGTCATATGAATTGCCCTTATGACCTGTTCTGAGTCATTGATATCGATAAAACGCATAACAGGAAACCCCAAAAGGCTCATGGTCTCCTGCCTGTGAATTAAGAGGATAACTCTTGACCCACGCTCTTTTTCAATCTTGGCAATGGCCCGTTGCCTAGCAGCCTCGAGCATCTTTTGACGAAGCACAGGCTGAAGGGCTGTGAGCATGAAAAAAATCCAGAACACATCAAATATGGTCATCTTTATCCCCCTAGAACCTTATTTTTTATATTTCCTAATAACATAGGTTACTTATAAATAAGATGCAAGGTCAATAAATTAAAAAAACTAACAGAATATAAAAAGTTAAATTAAACTAACTTTTGCCAAAAATTCTCTTATACCTTAGCAAATAAAACGGATGATTATATAC
>WFZZ01000040.1 GCA_015489315.1 Deltaproteobacteria bacterium
CTTATTGAACTAATCATATTAAAACCGGAGATACGGATGACCCAAGACCAGCAACCTCAAACCCAACCGATGCAACCCTGTGGCTATATCCCAGAGGATGAGATAGACCTTTCTCAACTCTTCTCTATCCTTTGGCGGAGAAAAGGGGTAATCCTCGCAACCCTGGTTTTATGTGTTGGCTTGGCAGTGCTCTACTGTGCAATAGCGGAAAAGAAATATCTGATCTCCGCCCAAATCTCCCCAGGAATTACAGGCTACAATGGTAACAGGGTTCAACGCGACTTGTCCCCCAAGGACGTTCAGGCTTGGTTTAACCAAAGGGCCTACCTGGCGGTCTTGGAGGGCACCTATCCAGAGGATATTTTAAAAAAGGTAAAGATAAATGCGAGCTTCCCCAGAGGTTCTAAGGTAGTGAGCCTTAAATTTTATTGGCCAATAAGGAAGCAGGGGGAAAAAATATTAAGAACCGTTATCCATTCTCTTTCCGGTCTCAGTAAAGAAAGGCTTAATAAGAGCCTGAAGGTGAGTGAAAGTATACTTGAAGAGGCTATACGGAAAAAAAAGAATGCCCTTGAGCAGTTGAAAATTGCGCAAGAAAAACTTAAGCGTGACATAGATATTGAAAAGGACAATCTCGCCCTGGTAAAAGATACTGTTAAGACCATGTTACAAAAGATTGACCAGACCAAGATGCTTGTTAAGGACATGACAGCAAAGATTAGAAACATTAATCAAAATACTAGTCAGCTTATTAAACTTAGAAATGGGCTTGCGAGAAACTCAAAAGCAGACAAATTATCCATTTTAATGTACACCAATATCATTCAGCAAAACATATCGTATGAAATTGAGCTTAAAAAAAACATAACAGATTTAAAAAATTCCATATTTGATCTTCAACTACAAAAAAAGGGCCAAGACACGAAACTAAAAAAAATTCTTGATAATATAAAGTCCTTGGAGGAGCAAAGGGACAAGGAGCTGCCCTTAAAAAGATCAAGTATCGAGTCAGAAATCCAGACCCTTACCTTACGGAAGGAAAGCCTTTCGCCAGTGGAGGTGGTGCAGCAGCCATTTAGTTCGATTAAACCTGTAAAGCCAAAAATTCGTATGATATTGACAGTAAGTCTAGTTGCAGGTTTTCTTTTGGGCATTTTTGCAGCATTTTTGGCGGAATTCATTGCGGTTAACAAGGAGAAAATCGTAAACGCAAAGTGATACATGGGGGGCGTTTCAAAAAGGCCATTAAAAGGCCGCACCATTGTTTTTTGCCTTTATGTATTGGCCATCTTTGTTATCCTTCCCTATGGACGAACCCTGGCGGTGGCCATACGATCCCATGGAGTCTTGACCAAGGGGGTCTTTGTGCTCACAGGCCTTGTCTTCGGCTTTTTTATAATAAAGGCCTGGCCAAGGTTTATTTTGGAGCCTTTTAAAGGTGTTATCCTAATACTTTCAATCATAGCATTAATTGCCACCATGTATTTCACCCTTCGGCTTCCCGAAGAAAGGCTCCATTTTGCCCAATACGCCCTTCTTGGCTACCTTTCGGGGTGGACCTTGGCTGGAATGAGGGTCCATTCTAGCGGCAGGAAACGACTGGCCTTGGGTTTTCTCATCACTTTCTTTATTGGCACCTTGGACGAGATAGTCCAAGGGATACTGCCAATGAGGGTTTTTGATTTTCATGACATTTTTTGGAACGTGGTAAGTGCATGGATAGGACTCTGGGTATTCCACTTTTCATGTCCATAATCTGGATTGTCTTTTGGGGACCCTACTTTGGATGTTTCCAACCTCGTCATAGGTTATAAGACCTTAAATCCTCATGAGCGACTTGTTTACCATTCTTGGCATCATGAAGGCAAAAAGATTAATGACAACGGTCATCCATCACCCCAAAGACCAATTGCGAAATATAAGATATTGAAAAGAAAAGGTAATTTTGCTCATTTTCCCAGTGCATTATTAGGAGTTACGGCTTAAAAAAAATGGCCTCAAAGTGTGGGAAAAAGGAAGCTTTATGAGGTTCAAGATATTGATAACCTTATTAGCCAGAATTCCAAGGACATTCGGTAGAATCTAGGGTTAAGGAGTGAAGAATACTATGTAGTAATGGGACTTTAATATATCGGGCTTCCCACTTCGGCCCTCATTGCGAGCAAGGGCGTGCATGTTACAGGGGTGGATGTAAATAAACAAGTAGTTGATATCATAAATAAAGGCAGTATCCATTTAATAGAGCCAGACTTAAAGGGTCTTGTTTATTCCCTTGCAAAAAATGAATTTTTGGGTGCCTCATCCAAGCCATCTGATGCGGACGTGTTTTTGGTTGCGGTTCCAACCCCTTTTGAGGACGGTCATATACCTGAGCTCGCCTATGTAGAGGCTACCATAAAAATGGTTATCCCTCATCTCAAAAAGGGAAATTTGATGATTATAGAATCTACAAGTCCGGTAGGAACTACAGGTAAATTTTATTATATTAAATTTTATTATATAATAAAGAAGAGTAGACCGGACCTTGCAGGGAACTTTTAGATGGCCTACTGTCCCAAAAGGGTACTTCCCGGAAGGATACTTTTTGAGCTTGAACATAACGAGAGGGTAATCGGAGGCATAAATCCTGAACCGACTAAAAGGGCTAAGAAGTCTTATTCCTTATTCGTAAAAGGTACGCTTCTTGGAACTAATGCCAAAACAGCAGAAATTTGTAAGCTAGTGGAAAATGCCTATCGTGATGTCAATATAGCCTTTGCAAATGAACTTTCTATTATTTAACATCAACGTCTGGGAACTTATC
>WFZZ01000041.1 GCA_015489315.1 Deltaproteobacteria bacterium
GAAAGGCCATAGACCACATCAAAACCGTGCTGTTTTTTTAATATCCTTTTTACATTAATAAAAAATGAAAGGTTCTTTGCTATGCTTCCCCTTCCAAGGACCCTTGCCCGAATTTGCCCAATCTCCTTTAAAAGGGATCTATCAGAAATAATTGTTACATCATGCCCCTTTTGAAAAAGACCCCTTGCCACATTTTCGCAGTAGCCCTCAGCACCACCTAGGCCAACTCCGCATTCCCTTCTTACAATTGCAATTTTCATCAAAAATAGGAATTGCTTGAGGCAACAAGACCTGCCCGACCGGGAAGTTCGATTTCCTTAAATTCAAGGACCGGAATCTCTTTTTTACTCTCTAAAAGCCTTTCTGCCACCTCTTTAAGAGTAATAAACTCAGAATATTCCTCTAAAAGCCTTTTCATAAGCCTTCTAAAAAAGGGGCGATAGATCCCTCCCTCCACTTCCGCATGTAGGGCAAGGACAGGATATTTGGCACCTTTTAGCCCCTCTAAAAGCCTTTTTTCCATCTCATATTCGTCCCTAACTCCTGAAGCAAGGAGTTCTTCAACGCAAGGGCCGGTTGTAGGAATCTGAAGGGTCCTAAGGACCTTATAACGTATCTTTAAAAAGCAGGGCTCCCCTTCCCTTAGATCACTTTGATACAAAAGACCAAGGGAGTCCTGGACCTTGAGGCTCTTTTCAGATACCTGCCAGCCAGGTGCTGCAACTGCGTGGGGCCTTTTTCCAAAAATCTTCTCATAGGCGGAAAAGGAGCTTTGAAACTCCCCTTTTATCTCATCTTCGCCCATGGATTTGATTCTATCCTGCCATTTCCGATGATCCCAGGCATGGACAATGACCTCATGGCCTTTTTCTTTAATCCTTCTTGAAAGCCCTGGGAAGGAGACGGCAATCTTTCTTGCAGGAAGAAGGGTGCCTGAGAGTATGGTCCTTAAACCATAAAGTCTTGGAGCACCTGTTGAAAGCATCTTTTTTAGAAACTTTTTATCCTTAAAAAGGCGAAATATGGCCTTTCCAGAGTTGTCAGGTCCAAAGGAGAGACAGAAGGTGCCCTTCACACCAAAGTGTTCAAGGTCCTCAAGAAGAGCAGGAACGCCCTTATTCATGCCTTCATAGGTATCAACGTCTATTTTTAGGGTCAAAAAGGGCTTCAACCTAGCGTTTTCTCCTTTTTATGACCTTTTTTATAGTCTCAACCACCTTCTCCTGCTCCTTTTCTGTGAGAAGGGGATAAAGGGGGATGGAAAAAAGCCTTTCACTGTTCCATTCTGCATTCGGAAGCATCCCTTTTTTAAAGCCATATTTTTCCCTATAATAGTGCTGAAGGTGAATGGCAGGAAAATGAAGCCCTATCCCAATGCCTTCTTCCTGAAGCTCAGTGATGAACTGGTCCCTATTAACGGTTACTGCATTTAGGTCAAGGCGCAGAATAAAAAGGTGCCATGCATGGGTATGGGGGTATTTTGGGGGAAGAAGTGGCATCACCTCGGGGACATCCTTTAAGAGCTCAAAATAGTTCCTTGCAAGCTCCCTCCTTCTCTCATTAAACCTTTCAAGCTTTTTAAACTGGTGAAGGCCAATGGCAGCCTGGATATCAAGCATGTTGTATTTAAAGCCTGGCTCAATCACTTCATACTGGGGTGAGCTTCCCCTTTGATATCTTTTTGCCGCATCCCTTGAGATACCGTGAAATCTCAAAAGCCTAAGCCTTCTTGCATTTTCCTCTGATTTACAAAGGATCATGCCCCCTTCGCCAGTTGTGATATTTTTTATTGGATGAAAGCTAAAGACGCAAAATTCACTGTCTTCTCCAACAAGCCTTCCCTTGTATCTTGTTCCAACTGCATGGGCGGCATCCTCTATAAGAGTAAGGTGATTTTCACAGCAAAGGGCTTTTATCTCATCAAGGTCAACCGGGGCACCTGCAAAGTGGACCGGGATTACTGCCCTTGTCCTAGGGGTTATCTTTTTTTCAATATCCGATGGAAGAATCTGTAATGTGTCTCTATCGCAATCTGCAAAGACAGGGGTTGCCCCACAGATTTCAATATTATTGACTGTGGAAGGCCATGTGATTGAGGTGGTTATAACCTCGTCCCCTGGTTTTAGATCAAGGCACTTTAGGGAGATGTGAAGACCTGCTGTTGCGGAATTTACCGAAACGGCTGAAACCTTTCCTCCAGCCCAATTTTTAAATTCTTCTTCAAACCTTACAACCTTTGGGCCAGTTGTGATCCAACCGCTTTTAAGGCTATCTACAACTTCTTTTATCTCATCTTCTTCAATAGTTGGGCGGCAAAAGGGGATGTTCATCTAGACTGTCTCCAGTATGTTTTATTTAAAGTGCCTTTTTCCAAAGGTTTATAAACCTTTTGGGACCATAAATTGTGACCTTTTAATATCCATTCCAAAAATCCAATTAGAAAATCGATAAAAGGGGCATTGCCCTGAGATATTCAACAAGCCCTGCCATCTCTATGACGCCAGGCCAAATGCCACTTTGGCAAAATGCGGGCTGCTGCCGCAACTTGTTAGGCTTTTTTATAAATTTCAATATTGAACTTTTTTGTGGCCCGCAATAAAGCATTGTCTAAGGTTGCCAGAGGTAAATTTTTTCTCATAGCCAACTCCAAATACGAGGCATCGTATGTGGATAATTGAGCTTCACGTGCCAACATGAAGATATTCATTATCATTTTCTCAGATAGTTGCTGTTCAATATCAATAGGTAATTCAGATAACAGCTCCCAAAACCGAATACTATCATTATATCTTAATCTTCCCCTTCTCTCAGCAACCACTAATACATTTCCTACTTCAAGAGGCCAGATTAATGGAACAATAGCGCGCACATATTTTAAAGATTCCAAAACATCATCTGCATATTGGTTTGATTCATCATCAAAACACCATGACATTACAACAGAATTATCAATTACAACTCCATGCTGCATTAATCTCTACCCATCTCAATCAAGGTTTTTAAATTGAGCCCCTGTAACTTCTTGTCTTTTCTAAATTGTTTTAACTGCTCGATGGTTTTAGAGGATGCATATTTGTTTCTATCACTATAAGGGGCCAATATGGCCACAGGAACACCATGCCTGGTTATGACGACCTTTTCCCCTTTTAAGACCCTATCAAGCAATTTGGGTAAATGTGTTTTTGCCTCGTATGCACCTACCTCTTCCATAAAATTTCTCCAACTGGTTTTAGACTAGTCTAAAATAACGGCATTAATATTGTCAATCACTTTCCTATTCTTTTAAGCTTAATAATTGGTATTTTGTCATAAAGAATCTATCTGGTTTGCTTTTTGACCCTCAAATTTGAAATGTAAATTTTAAAAAAATCTCAAGATGCACTCCTTGTCAAAAGATAGACCCCCAGACATATCACCAAGATTCCTGTCATCCGCAAAAGGCCTACTGGCTCATCAAAAAATATCCGTCCGCAAATGGCAGCAACAATATAGCCGATACTTAACATTGGATAGGCATAGGATACATCACAGCGGGACAGAACCATCAGCCAGACAGCAAGGCTCACCACATAAAAAATGATTCCAAGGATAACAAAAGGACATGTTGCCACCTTAAGACCTATGGGGACAAGATTCTCCATGGAAAATTCAAACTGCCCGATATTCATCATGCCCTTTTTAATGACTATCTGGGCAAAGGCATTGAGGAGAACGCCTAAAAGGATCAAGGGGATGTATTTGTTCAAGATTGGTCACCTCTTTTTAAATCAAACTCTTTGATTCCTTTACTAACCTCCAACCTGTATGAAAATCTTTCTGTAATGCTTCTCATTTCTAAAGGAAATCTCTTTAATTCTTCCCTTAATCTTTCCCTTATGACTTCAAGGTTATCCTTTTCATCAAAAATTATATTTCCATCTTCCATTACCCTTTTAAGTAGAGGGCGTCCTGGGACATTTTCCCCGTAAATGGCTATGGTATCTCCTTCGTAATGGCCCCTTTTTTCATCAAACCTTCTAAAAACCTGCTTTTTAAAGGGAAGCGTGATCTTTCCTTCTGAAAACTTCATGCAAGGACGACCATCATATTCAACCAGCTTGTAGGCACAATCAAGATATGGGGCATCAGATGACGTGGTTACACTTGTTCCTACCCCAAAACCATCTATTGGCGCACCCTTTTCCATAAGCCATTTGATCTTGTACTCATCAAGGCCACCAGAACAAAAGATAAGTAATTCCTTTAGCCCTCTTTTATCAAATATATTTCTCACCTGCCTTGACAGTTCCAAAAGGTCTCCAGAATCTATCCTTACTCCCCTAATCTTTATCCCTTTTTTAAGGTATTCAGGGTGAATCCTTGAAACCGTCTCTGCGGCCTTAAGGGTATTGTAGGTGTCAATTAAGAGTATTGGCGCATCTGGATGGGTCTCAATAAAGTTTCTAAAGGCCTGCTCTTCTCTTTCATGGGCAAGGATAAAGGAATGGGCCATGGTGCCTGTAACCGGGATATTAAAGAGCCTTCCTGCAAGAACCACTGATGTCCCTGAAAAGCCTGAAATATAGGTGGCCCTTGCTGCCAAAAGCCCGGCACTAAATTCATGGGCCCTTCTTAGACCAAAATCAACAATAGGCCTTTCCTTTGCAGCCAGAACGCACCTTACTGCCTTGCTGGCAACAAGGGTCTGGAACTGAAAGATATTTATGAGCCTTGTCTCAACAAGTTGTGCCAGGGGAAGCTCTGCCTCAATCCTTATTATTGGCTCATTTTCAAAAAAGATGGTCCCTTCAGGAAGGGCATAAACAGTGCCTTTAAACCTTAGATCCTTTAGATAATCAAGAAGGATATTGGAAAAGCCCAGAGATTTTAGATAACTTAGATCATCATCACTAAAGCTTAAGGATTTTAGGAAAGAAAGGGCCTGGCTAAGCCCTGCTGAAACCAAAAAATTTCTTACTCGCGGAAGCCTTCTTATAAAAAGTTCAAAGGAGGCCCTTTTTGTAAGACCCTTTTTTAGATAGGTCTCAGCCATTGTAAGCTGATAGTAGTCTGTAAGGAGGGCGGATTCCATCTTTCTACTCTATCTCGCCTTGCTTCAAAAAAATTGCACCCTTATCCTTCATCCTTTTAATGGCCCTTTGGCCATCTCCATCTTTAAGGTCAACTGCCATTATTGCATCTTCAATAACTACGCATTCAAAGCCTAGCCTTAAGGCATCAAGAACCGTATTTAACACGCAATAGTCAGTGGCTAGCCCTGTAACAAAAAGCCTCCTGACACCAAGGTCCTTAAAAATTTCATAAAGGTTGGTCCCTTCAAAACCAGAATAGGCATCCTTTTCCCTTTTTGTGCCCTTTGAAATAATGATTGCCTCTTTAGGAAGCCTTAGATCTTCCGAAAAGGCTGCCCCCTTACTTTCTGCCACGCAGTGGGAAGGCCAGATGCCTCCAAATTCCATAAAGGATGTGTGATCCTTTGGGTGCCAATCCCTTGTTGCAAAAATTGGAAGGGACCTTTTTAAAAAAAGGGAAATTAACCTATTTATGGGCCCAATTACCTTATCCCCTTCCTTAACGGAAAGGGCACCTCCTGGGAGAAAATCCCTCTGGACATCAACTATCAAAAGTGCATCACCTTTTTGGGGCTTCATGATTCAAAAAAGACTTTTCCCGTATCCCTCAAACTGTAACCTCCAAGGGCCTCAACCTCATCTTTAAATGACCTGCTATTTATTATATCCATTACCGCCTCGATGACCTCTGAACTCCATAGGTCCCTTGGTATCAAAAGGTCATATCTTTCTTCCACTACGGGGATAAAGTCAAGCCCAAGGGCCCTTGCAGCAGAAAGTATCCCAAGACCGCAGTCTGCCTTTTTGCTTAATACGCTTACTGCCACGGCCATGTGGGTGTATTCCTCATTGTCATAGCCTGAAATCCTAGAAGGATTAAGCCCGAGGCGCCTTAACTGATAATCCAAAAGGACCCTTGTGCCAGAGCCTTTCTGCCTGTTTACAAAGGTAACATCGTCTCTTAAAAGGTCATGGATATTTTCTATGGCCTTTGGATTCCCCTTCTGGACAATAAGGCCCTGCTGGCGATAGCAAAGATTTACAAGAACTGCCTTTAAACCCTTTACATATCTTTTTATGTAGCTGATGTTATAATCCCCTGTCTCCTCATCCAGTAAATGTGTTCCTGCCATGTGGCAAAGCCCCTTTGAAACAGCCACAATGCCCCCAAGGCTTCCCACATGGTTTGAGGCCATCTGTATGGAAGGGGTGCCCTTTTTAAGGTGATCCTTTAGGATATCAAGGCTTAGATCATGGCTTCCTATGACAATAAGGGTCCTATCAAGGTCCTGCCAGGGCCTTATAAGCTCTATTTCAACTAGGCTTTCCTCCCTTATGCCTTCGCTTTCAAGGGGGATTCTTAGTATCCCGTTTGCCCTTGTAAGGGTGGTGATGGAGCCTGCCCCCTTTTTTATTGGACATGCCACAATCCTTTCACCCACTTTTCCTGCAATGACCCTTCTAAATTCCTCAATCCCTGACCTTGATGGAAGGCTCTTTGAAAGAATGGCCTTAACCTTTATGGGTGGTTCCCTGTCCCTACCCTGAAGCCTTAAAAGGAGAGGGGCCACGATCTTTTCAAAGGCCATGACTGCTGAAACAGGATAACCAGGAATCCCGATTACAGGCTTTTTATCAATTATTCCTATAATTGTGGGCTTTCCTGGCATCATGGTTATGCCATGACAAAGTACCTCGCCAAGGGCCTCTATGATCTCAACTGTGTAATCGGCACTTCCTGCAGAAGAGCCGGCATTTACAAGGATTACATGGGCATCTGAATCTACGGCCTCCCTTACGGCCTCAAAGATCCTTTCCCTGTCGTCTTCTACAATCTTATGAGGTCTTGGAATTCCGCCAAATCTTTCAGTAAGGGAACAAAGGACTGAAGAATTTGACTCAATGGTGAACCCATCAGCAAGCTTCTCCTTTTTTTCTTCAATTTCATCTTCCGAAATCAGTTCAGAGCCTGTTGGGATGACTGCCACTATGGGCCTTTTCCAGACCCAGACCCTTACGTTTCCACTTGAAAGAAGGGCACCAAGGTCATAGGGGGCAAGGAGGTGATTTGTTGGGAATAAAAGCTCCCTTGAAACAATGTCCTCTCCAACCTTTCTTACATTCTGCCAGGGAAAGACAGGGCTTCTTATCTCAATGGTCTTTCCATCCTCGGATTCAATGGCATGTTCAACCATTATGACCGCATTTTTATCTGAAGGCATCTTAAAGCCTGTATTTATTGGAATGGCCTCCTTGCCGATGGTAAGCCTTATGGGACTATCATCTCTTGCATTAAAGGTATCCTCAGAAAGGACTGCATAGCCATCCATTGCGGCAGAATGAAAGCCTGGGCTTGAAACCTTTGCAAAAACAGGCCTTGAAAGGACCCTTTGGCAAGCAAGGCGGCTATCGATCTCTTCTTCGCCAACAAGGTCCCCTGGGAAAAACCTTGAAAGCAAAAGCCTTCTTGCCTTTGAAAGCTCCATCATCTTAAGATAGATTCTTCTTTTCATGGAAGGAGTATCACCTCTGCCTCTTCATCAGGATAAATGCCTTCGCAATCCCTCGGGATTACAAGAAGGCCGTCTGCCTTTACAAGGGTTGAAATAAGCCCTGACCTTCCATAAACAGGCTCTAAAAGATAACAATTTTTCCCTTCTGGCCTTTTAAGCCTAACCCGGACGTAATCCTCTCTACCGATTACAGAAGGAATGGCCTTGATACTTCTGGCAAAGACCCTCTTAAAGGGGGATTCATCTTTTATACCTGTTATTTTGTAAATGAGATAGTGGACAAAAAGAAGATAGACCACCATGCAGGAGGCCACATGCCCTGGAAGGCCAAAAAGGGCCTTGTTTTCAAACCTTGAAATTATGGTTGGCTTTCCAGGCCTTATTGCCACCCCGTGGACAAGTGGAGGGCTGTTACAAATTTCTTTGAAACAGGAGACCGTATAGTCCCTTGCTCCAACGGAACTACCCCCTGAAATGAGACAGATGTCTGCATCTATTTCAAAAATGGCCTTTTTTATTGTGGATAAGATGTCCTTTCTGGAATCTTGGACAATTCCTAGGGGAATCGGTATTCCCCCATCCATCTTGATTAATGAAGAAAGGGTGGTGGAGTTTACATCCCTTATCTTTCCAAAGGAAGGGGTTTCATCAACAGCACATATCTCATCCCCTGTGCTTATGATTGCAACCCTTGGCCTTCTTGTAACATCTACCATTTTTATTCCAAGGGCGGACAAAAGGCCTAGTTCCTGGGCCCTTAGCCTTGTGCCCCCTTTGATTACTACTTCCCCCTTTTTACAATCTTCTCCCCTTAAAATCACATTTTCCCCAGGGGCCACGGCCTTAAATATCTCAATGGTCTTATCATCAAGTGCCCTTGTATATTCAAGCATCAAGACAGAATCTGCCCCTTTTGGAAGATGGCCACCTGTCCAGATCTTTACGCACTCACCTGGGCCTATCTCAATATTGGAGGCATCCTCACCCATTCTTATTTCTGATATGACCCTTAGTATGCCTGGTTCTGACTCGCTGGCACCAAAGGTATCCCTTGCCCTAACTGCATAGCCATCCATGGTAGAGCGCGGAAAAGGGGGAAGGTCCTCGGGGGAGATGATATCTTTAGAGGTTATTCTCCAAAGGGCCTCAACTACTTCAACGGTTTCTGAAGAAAGGACATTAAAGGAGTCAAGTATCTGCCAAACCCTCTTTGTAGGAAGTAGCCTAAAAAAATCCTTTTCCATCCCAAATTTTCACAAAAAATTTTTGCTGAAAGATGTTACCAGCTCTTTCCTTTCTTCACAATGTCCATAATCAACTACTTTAGATAAATGCGTTTATTCAATTTGGTGTTGGATTAAAATTCCAGTTGAACTATTTATCTTTAAATTCTTATATGGTAATTAAAGATAAAAATTTACAGGGGGAGGAGAGGAATATGAAAAAAATCGTTTACCTAACAATGCTAATGCTTTTTATTAACTCAAATCTATTTGCAGGAAATATAAGAGAAATTTATTACGATGATGGAATTAGTGACTTGTGGGTTTCACCATATTCATACAATAAAGGAAGTGAAATAGCTGTTCGTTTTTCTGCAAATCCTTATCCAGTCAAAATAGAGCGGGTAAGTGTTTATATCCCAAATTCAGGAAATCCAACCAGTTATTTTATGATAAAAGTTTATACCATTAATAATGATTATTCACCAGGTATTCAATTAGATGCCTGGAATATTTGGGCTCATGCAACCCGTGGCGGGGAATGGGTCAATATTGATGTATCTCAATATGAGCTTATAGTAAACAAAGACTTTTATGTTGGCGTTTATTGGAATACCCCACCTGGGCCAAACGGAAATAATGCCCAAAAAATAGGGCTTGATAAGACTTATCCAGTTGAAAATCGAGCATATTGGAAATGGGGATCATCTGATAACTGGCATAAATGTAACAGTAACCAAAGTTGTTATGGAGATCCATTGATACGTATTGCAGTCAGCCCTTTAAGTGGAGGAATGCCAGCCGAAGTGGATTCGAATCTTTTTATCCATATTCCTTCTGCCATTTATCACAATACAGATCTTTGGGCCGACTTCGAATATGTTGGTACAGATCAAAATGGTTATCACCTTTGGAGGCTTAAAGCTTACGGTCCAAATTTTTAATCATAAGGCCAGGTCATTTTGGCCTGGCCTTATGATTTAACTATTTAAGAGCAGATGGCTAGGATACTAGTCCATTTCAATTAGCCCTTTTTAAAGATCACGTGGTTATTTTCATCAAGATCAACTATGATCTTATCACCTTCCTTGAAATTGCCTTCAAGGATTTCAAGGGCAAGTGGGTCTTCTATGTACCTTTGTATTGCCCTTTTAAGGGGTCTTGCACCAAAGTTTGGATCATATCCAACCTGGGCAAGCCATTCCCTGGCCCTCTGGGTGATCTCGATATCGTAGTTTTGCTCTCTTAATCTTTCTGCAAGGTATCTTACCTGTATATCCACAATCTTAGCCAGATGCTCCTTGGTAAGGGCATGGAAGATTATTATGTCATCGATCCTGTTTAGGAACTCGGGTCTAAACTGGGCCCTCAGGGCCTCCATGACCCTTGCCTCCATTTCAACCGCATCCTTTGCCTCCATGATAAGGGCGCTACCAACATTTGATGTCATGATTATGATGGTATTTCTAAAATCAACTGTCCTTCCCTTACCATCGGTAAGCCTTCCATCATCCAGGATCTGGAGAAGGATGTTGAATACATCTGGATGCGCCTTTTCTATCTCATCAAAGAGTATGACAGAATAGGGCTTTCTCCTAACGGCCTCTGTGAGATAGCCGCCTTCCTCGTATCCAACATATCCTGGAGGGGCACCAATGAGCCTTGCAACAGAGTGTTTTTCCATGAATTCGCTCATGTCGATCCTTATCATGGCCTGCTCCGTATCAAACAGAAACTCTGCAAGGGCCTTTGCAAGCTCGGTCTTACCCACTCCGGTTGGACCAAGGAAGATAAAGGAGCCAATGGGTCTGTTGGGGGCCTGAAGCCCTGCCCTTGCGCGCCTTACAGCATTGGCAACGGCAGTAATGGCCTTTTCCTGACCGACCACCCTCTTTGATAGCTCCTCTTCAAGGTGTATAAGCTTTTCCCTTTCTCCCTGCATGAGCTTACTTACAGGGATACCTGTCCACTTGGAGATGATGGCGGCAATGTCTTCTGCATCCACCTCCTCTTTGAGCATGCTCCTTCCATCCTTCTGGTATTCCTCAAGCTTCTTCTGTGCCTCTTCAAGCTCCTTTTGAAGCTTTGGTATCTCACCATAAAGGATCTCTGCAACCTTGTTGAGATCCCCAAGCCTTTGTTTCTGCTCTGCCTCTATCTTGAGTTTATCTATCTGCTCCTTTATGTCCCTTATCCTTTGAATAAGGCTCTTTTCTTCCTGCCAGCGTGCCTTAAGGGAATTGCTTTCTTCTTTAAGGTTTGCAAGCTCTTCCTCGATCTTTTTTAGCCTTTCCTGTGAGGCAGGATCAGATTCCTTCTTTAGTGCCTCCCTTTCTATTTCAAGCTGAATGATCTTTCTTTCTATTTCGTCGATCTCAGTTGGAAGACTATCTATTTCCATCCTCAGCTTTGCCGCTGCCTCGTCAATAAGATCAATGGCCTTATCCGGCAGGAATCTATCGGTTATGTATCTATGGGAAAGGGTTGCAGCCGCAACAAGGGCTGAATCCTTTATCCTTACACCATGGTGAACCTCGTACTTTTCCTTAAGTCCCCTGAGAATTGCAATGGTATCTTCCACTGAAGGCTCATCCACTAGGACGGGCTGAAAGCGCCTTTCTAGGGCTGCGTCCTTTTCAATATACTTGCGGTATTCGTCAATGGTGGTTGCTCCAATACAGTGGAGCTCGCCCCTTGCAAGGGCAGGCTTTAACATGTTTGAGGCATCCATTGCCCCTTCGCTTGCCCCTGCTCCAACA
>WFZZ01000042.1 GCA_015489315.1 Deltaproteobacteria bacterium
GATCATTTCCTAAAAAGATTTGGTATTTGTTTAAAAGGGCTTGACTCTAAAAGATCAAAAAGAATATGGATACATTGTCTTTCTCTCGGAGAGCTTAATGCTTCAAAGGCCCTAATTCACACATTAAAAGAGAAGCACCCAGAATGGGAAATTATCCTTTCTGCCAGTACAAAATCCGGACTTAATGAGTTAAGAAGATGTTATTCGAAAAAGAAAAATATTTTTATATGTACATTGCCCTTTGACTTTATCCCAGTTGTAAAAAGATATGTCGATTTCTTAAAACCCGATTGCTTTCTTCTAGTAGAGACGGATATTTGGCCTAATCTTCTCTGGCATCTTAAATCTCTGAATATCCCCACTTTTCTAATAAATGGCAGTATTTCAAAAAGGTCTTCAAAAAGGCTTTCAAGGGTGCCAAGTCTTTCAACCTTTCTTTACGGGCCATTTACAGGAATATTCATGCAATCCCAAGATGACAAGAAAAGACTTTTGGAGACGGGATTGTGGCACAAAAAGATTGAAGTTTACGGAAATATAAAATTTGACCTAACCCTCAATGCCCCAACCCCGCAAAAAAAGGACCAGCTTTTGAAATGTACAGGTTTTCCAAAAGATTCAATCATCCTTATTGCTGGAAGCACCCATGAGCCAGAAGAAAAGACTTTGCTTAAGGTCTTTCTCGAACTCAAAGTGAAACATGAAAACCTTGGGCTTATCATTGCACCCAGGGATATTGAAAGATATCCTGATATACTAAAAGAATGCAAAAAATTGGGCCTTGAAACAAGGCTCAGGAAACATGACATTGGTAATTCAAGTCGAACAACGGATGTTTTTTTATTGAACACCCTTGGAGAGCTTCTTTCCTTTTATTCAATTTCTCATATAGCCTTTGTGGGAGGAAGTCTTGTCCCTATTGGTGGACACAATATCCTAGAGCCAGCCTTTTTTAAAATCCCAGTCCTTTTTGGTCCCCACATGGAGAGCTTTCTGGAAATAGCCAGAAAATTTTCCAAAGACGGTGGTGGTTTTTGGGTAAAGAATCAAGAAGACCTTTTTGAAAGACTTTCATTACTTATTAAGGATAAAAAACTGAGGGAGAAAATGGGAGAGAAGGGGTTTTTATTGATTAAGAAAAATCAAGGTGCAGTGAAAAAATATGCAAAAATTATTGAGGGCATCTTATTAGATCCTAAAAAATGCAAAGAGATACAATAGAAAAGTTATTTAAATTAGGAAGGCCTTTTTCTCCAATCTATTCAGCCATAATGAAAGCAAGGGCCTTTTTTTATGGGACTGGACTCTTTAGAAGCCTAGAGATTAAGGCCCCTGTCATTAGCATTGGAAATATTTCCCTTGGAGGAACTGGTAAAACTCCCCATGTGATGGAGATAGCAAAATTTTTAAGAAAAAGTGGTTATACTCCCGCAATTGTTTCAAGGGGCTATGGTGGAAAAGCAGGAAAGGGCCCTGTGGTAGTAACAGATGGCAAAAAGGTATTAACAGATGTATCTATCTGTGGCGATGAGCCATATATGATGGCCAAGATACTTAAAGGTATCCCCATACTGGTGGGTTCGAATAGATCAACTTCCGCATCCTATGCAATTAAACATTTAAATGCAAATTCGATAATCCTAGATGATGGATTTCAACATTTGACACTAAGAAGGGATATAGACATAGTTCTTTTACCAGCAAAGGCTCCCTTTGGGAACCAAAGGGTCTTTCCAGGTGGTGACCTAAGAGAGCCAATCTCTGGCGTAAAAAGGGCAAGCTGCATAATCCTTACAAAATGTAATGAAATAACAGAAGCTGACCTTCAAATCAAAAAAAGAGAGCTTCAAGAACGATTTCCCAAGATACCTATTTTCGAAAGTAGTTATTCAGTCAAGTTTATAGAGCTTCCTTTCAAGGGAATTACACTTTCTCCCAGTGAAGTCAGAGAAAAAATCTTCATCTTCTGTGGAATCGCAAATCCTATTTCTTTTATTGATCTTTTAAAAAAAGAGGACATAAAGATAGCAGGATATCGTTTTTTTAAAGACCATTTTCAATATGATAGTAAAAGCCTTAGTGCACTTTTTAAGGACATAAAAAAAAGTGGCTCTTCTTTGACTTTGACAACCGCCAAGGATTTTGCAAAGATAGCTTTGGAGGATTGGGAGCGTTTTGCCCCAAACTTAAAGCTTGGGGTTGTCCAGTTGTCAACGGATATCCAACCCTCTTTTTGGAAATTTTTAGCTCATAACTTGTCCAGTTGTAGAGGAGGGTAAGAATGCCTAAAAGTAGAAATCTTTCCTCATCTTTTGCCTTTTTGTTAATCTTTGAAGTTCTTTTTCTCTCATGTGCCATTGCCAGTACTAAGATTGAAGCCCAAAAAAATTTAGAGCCTGAAGAAATATACTTTTTTATGGAAGAACGAGTGGTTTCTGCTTCGAGATTCAGCCAGCCTGCAAGTGAAGCCCCTTCTACAGTCTTTGTCATAACAGAACGAATTATACAAGAGCGTGGATATAGAAATCTTGTGGATGTGCTAAAAGACCTTCCTGGTTTTGATATCCATGAACATATAGGTGGCCAAGCTGGTGGGACCTATGTAATTCAAAGGGGAATATGGGGAAATAACAAGCTCTTGGTATTAAAGGATGGAACAAGAATAAATCCAGAAAATGGGAGCAATCTCGTTTATGGCAATCACATTTCCATAAGGGGCCTAAAAAAAATTGAAATAATGTATGGTCCTTCATCAGCGATTTATGGAGCTGATGCCTTTTCAGGCATAATAAACCTAATTACTAAAGATGTTCAAAGAAATCGAGAAGTGGAGATGGAAATCTCAGGTGGTAATGCCAATACTGTTGATGGCTTTTTAAGGTTTGGAATTAGACCAATTAAGGATTCTTATCTCCAGTTTTATGGACATGCCTATAGCTCCAGTAATTTCAATCTAAGGGATATTTATGATAATTATCATTATCATCACCCAACCCTTGGAACAATACCCTTTTATAACCCAGACGAACCCTTTGAAATCCCTGAAAGGGACATGGACCTAACCATTAAGGCAGGCTATAAAAATTTCCATTTTGAGGCCATGTATTTTCACACCAGACAGCCTACCAATATTGCTGCTCCTTATACAACCGGTCGAACTCAAACCAGCAAAGATAAGGTCGAATTGAATACATGGAACCTTGTCTTAAGACACGAGGTTCGGTTTTCCAATGGCCTAAGTTTAAAAAGCAAATTGCATGGACAACTCTACAGGATGGATCCAAAAAGCCGTTATGGGAGAAAGGATTTTAACAACTACATATATGAGCGATCCGACTCTTTTGGCCTAGAAGAACAAGTTTCATATAACTATAAAAAGGGACGGATCATTGGAGGCTTTGAATTTAAGTCCGTTTCGACCATGCCTTATTTAAACTCTAGAACTCCCTTTGATGAAGGCGACACCTACGGTGGTTTTCCTTTTAAAATGATAAGGACTCCTGAAGGCAAATGGATAAACATCCCACCGGTAACAGAACAAAACTACTGGACCTATGGAGTATTTCTACAGGTTACACACAACTTAACTGAAAAAATCTCTCTTTTTGCAGGGGCAAGATTTGACTGGGAAACCTTCACCCACCATAAATCCTTTAATCCAAGAATCGGCCTTATTTATAAACTTAGGCCAAGTGAAACCATTAAATTAATGTATGGACATGCATATATCTCGCCCTCTGCCTATTTCCTCTATAAGGCATGGGCTGACAAAAATTATGCCCACTTACCTCCTTTTGCCCTTGGCAAAACCTTAGATCCAGAAAAAGTTGACTCTCTGGAGCTGAGTTATACCAAACATGGCAGGAGGTTATTTTTTTCAATTTCGGGATACTTCTTACAGTCTCACGATATAATCCAGGAGGCAGGGTCCTTTTACACAATACCAGGTGTTTTTTCAGACCTAAAAGAAAAAAACCTCGTTGTTGAAATACCCACAAATTCTGGACAGCAAACCAATTTTGGTATTGATATAAATTCAAAATATAAAATATTTCCTAAAATAACAATTTATCTTAATTATTCATTTATTAATGCCAGAACAAGACTTCATGGTCACTCCTATGACTCGCCAAAAATCTCAAACCATAAAATTATGGCAGGAATTACTGGGTATCTGGGAAAACACCTTTCATATAATTTCAGATGCAGGTGGATAAGCGAAATTCATACTCAGCCCTCAAATGCAGTTTATAGAGGAGACACCATCCCAGGAATTTTTCAAGTTGATGCCAATTTAAGGTGGCTTCAACTGCTTCCTGGCCTTGATCTAGAGTTTACTGCAAAAAATCTACTTAATTCCAAATATTTTTTGGCAGCTAATGAGAGCGGTGACCCTACAAATGGAGCCTCATTACCAAGAGTTCCCCAAGATCCATTTAGCTTTTTAATTGGCATAAAATATAAATTTTTCTAAAACCTCATGCTAAAATTGCCCCTTTTTGAGAAATTTTTAACATACTTATTTCTTATTGGCTTTATATTAACTTCGCCTCCAATGATAAAGGGGCAATGCCTAGCTAAGACCTTTTCAGCTGTAATTGTGGCAACCAAAGATTATGGGCCATATAAAGTATGCACCAATGGGATAGAAAAGGGTCTTAAGGCTATTTTCCCAAGAGTAACGATAAAAATCTTTTCACTTACAACTGAATCACCCTTTAAAATCTCTAATAACATAAAAGAAATTAAACCAGACATTATTTTTGGAGTTGGGACAAGGGCCTGTCTTTTTTTAGATGAGCTTGACCTTAAAGCACCTGTTGTCTTTACCTTTATAATAGATCACACCCTAAAAACATTAAATAAACACACCTTTGCCGCTGTAAGTCTTGATGTACCAACCGAAAAAAAATTGGCTATCCTTTGTCAGATAATTAAGCGACCAAAGGTAGGAATGTTTTCTACAACAATTTACAAGGAAAAAATACAAAATATTCATTTATCATGCTGCAAGGGAAATATAAAACTTATTGTTTCCCCTTTTCTAAATACAGTAATTGAACTTGCACTTAAAAAGATAGCCAATTCCGATATAAATAGCTTCTTAATTACTCCTGACCCTATCATTTATAAGAATCAAGAGGTGGTTAAATACACACTTCTTTGGGGGTTTTTAAATAGAATTGCCATATGTGGTCTATCAAAGGGCTATGTAAAAAATGGGGCGCTTTTTGCATTAGAAGCTGACATAGAAGCACTGGGAAATCAGACAGCAAAATTAGGAAAGCTATTAATTGAAAGAAAGATTAAAGAAAAAAGATACATAGAGCATCCTGAAAAACTCGTATTATCTATAAATCTTAAGACGGCTAGACGCTTAGGTATTAACATTCCCAAGTCACTTCTTGATAAGGCAAAATTTATTGTGAAATGAGAAAAAGTCTAAGGATTAAAGTAGTAATAGTCTTCGTTATTATTGAGCTTTTGACAGTTATTGCAATTGGACTACTTTATTCCTATAGAGGCATGAAGCTTCTTGAAGAAGAATTTATGGAAAAGGGCCAGACCCTTGCCAAATTCTTTGCCTCCCAGGTCACTCTACCATTACTTAGTGGAAATAAGTCTCACATGATGGAACATTGTGAAATGCTTTTGGCAAGGCCTGATTTGGTATATGCAGAGATCATTAATGATGAAAAAAAAGTTGTTATTCATTGTGGCATTCTAGATGAAAAAAATAAGGAAAATTATCAAATCGTCAGCTATCCAATAAACATTAAGGAAGAAAGTCCGATGGACTCTGAGGGAATATACAACATTGAAGCAAGTGCCCCTACTGAAACCATTGGAATGGTTCGTCTTGCCCTTTCAAGAACTCGTATAGAGGAAAAGATAAAGAATCTTCAACAGTTTGTCTTTTGGATCTGTTTTACAGCCTTATTGGTCTCAACAGTAATTGGCCTAATAATAGTAGATTTTCTTGTTGTTAATCCAATTTTACGGCTCAAAAGAGGGGTTAAAAAGTTTTCTTCAGGAGACTTCAATGAAAAGATAAACATAAAAACCAAAGACGAACTTCAAGAACTAGCTGAATCATTTAACCAGATGGCTGACTCTTTAAAAAAATATATTTCTGAACAAATTGATCAGGCCACTGATAAGGTGCAGTTAAAAAATTTAGCAGTTCTTGGTGAGCTATCAGCCATGCTCCTTCATGAAGTAGGGAACACCCTTAATAAATTTGGCATTATTAAGCACCAACTGGCAAAGGAAAATCTTTCTCAAGAAGGGCTTATGACCCTTGATACCTTTGATGAAAATCTGACAAGTCTTAGACGTTTTACTCAAAATGTTTCTCTTTTTTCCAAAAAGCCAGTAGTCAGCCTCTCAAAAATAGATTTAAAAAGGCTTGTTCAAACAATTTGCAGTTCACTTAAATTAATAGATAAAAAGGGAGTAAAAATTGATACAGAATTTCCAGAAGAAAAGGTGTTGATTCTGGGAGACAAAGAGCTCATAGCCCAGGCCCTTTTAAACATACTTACAAATGCCTTTGATGCAGTTAAAACTGGCGGACGTATTAAGGTAAAAATAAACCCTTCAGATGATGAAGTGAAGATATATATTAGCGATAATGGCAAAGGGATAAAACCAAATGATCTTAACAAGATATTTCAACCATTTTTTACTAAAAAGGGGCCTAAGGGTACTGGCCTTGGACTTGCCATTGCAAAATCCTTTATAGAAGCCCACCATGGTAATATCTCAGTTAAAAGTAAGCCCGGTGAAACCGTCTTCAAGATCGTAATACCAACCCATTTACCATAACTTGCGAATATTTCGTTCGAATGTCTAATTACCGATAAGTATCGTAAGGAATATATGATTCACTTAATCATTGCGAAAGAGTATGCAAGCATTATATA
>WFZZ01000043.1 GCA_015489315.1 Deltaproteobacteria bacterium
ATACAAAATACGGAATAGTAAGAACAGATCATATACTTTTCATTGCAAGTGGTGCCTTTCATGTGGCAAAGCCTTCTGATTTGCTTCCTGAGCTTCAGGGGCGCTTTCCAATAAGGGTTGAACTTAATTCTCTTACCCAGGAGGACTTTGCTAGGATACTGACCGAACCTGAAAATGCCCTTGTTACCCAATACAAGGCGCTCATGGCTACAGAGGACATTGAACTTGTCTTTGAAGACGATGCCATTTCTGAGATTGCAAGGATTGCCTTTGAGGTCAATAGTAGGACAGAAAATATTGGAGCGAGAAGACTTCATACTGTAATGGAGCGGCTCCTTGAAGAAGTATCCTTTGAGGCCCCGGACATTTCTCCGCAAACCATAAAGATTACTGCAAACTATGTAAGGGAGAAGCTATCGGATATCCTTGAAGATCAAGATCTCAGCCGGTTTATACTATAAGGAGTCCTTGAGATGTCAAAAATAGAGACCGCCCAGGTATTGATAGAGGCCCTTCCCTATATTAGGAAGTTTTATAATAAGACTATAGTCATCAAATATGGCGGTCACGCCATGGTCGATCAGGGGCTTAAGGAAAAATTTGCCCTTGATGTAATCTTGATGAAATATGTTGGCATAAATCCTGTAATTGTTCACGGAGGTGGCCCTCAGATAAGCAATATAATGGAAAGGATGGGCATTAAGTCCACCTTTGTGGAGGGGCAAAGGGTTACGGATGATGAGACCATGAGTGTTGTGGAAATGGTCCTTGTTGGAACAATAAATAAGGAGATTGTTGGTCTCATCAATAAGCTCGGTGGAAGGGCAGTGGGGCTTTCCGGAAGAGATGGCGAGCTCATTAAGGCCGAAAGGATGAAAATTTATCGCTATACAGGGGATGAAAGACCCCCTGAAATCATCGATATCGGAAGGGTGGGCAAGGTAAAAAAGGTCAACCCCCATGTACTTATTGCCCTTGAAAATGAGGCATTTATTCCGGTCATCGCACCTGTTGGAGTGGGTCCAGAAGGACAGGCCTATAACATAAATGCAGACCTCGTTGCTGGGGCCATTGCCGGTGAGCTTAAGGCAGAAAAGCTCATTCTCCTAACAGATGTTGCAGGGGTTTTGGGTCCCGGAAATGAAGGGGAAGAAAAAAGGCTTATTCATTCAATGAAGGTATCCGATGTAGAAAGGGCCATAAAAGATGGTATTGTCTCTGGGGGAATGATTCCAAAACTAAAGGCATGTCTTAAGGCCGTAAAAAATGGCACTAAAAAGGCCCACATAATTGATGGCAGGCGAGAACATGCCATTTTGCTCGAACTTTTTACCGATGCTGGCGTGGGTACCGAGATAGTAGAAGACGTCCCTTCATCTTAGTGATGGTGTTCTAAAGGGAGCTCTTCATCAAGAAGGCCTGATATTTCCCTTAGGCCTTCAAAATTTAAAATATTTATCCTTGCACCCTTTACTTCAATGATCTCTTCTTTTTGCATTTTTGAAAGTATTCTAGAAAGTGTTTCAGGGATGGTTCCAAGGAGACTTGCAAGCTGGGTCTTTGGAAGGTCAAGGTCAAAGGAAGAGGCCCCATTTTTTTTGGCGCTTAAAATCAAAAGGTAGGTAGCAAGCCTCCCCGGCACTTCCTTTAGAGAAAGATCACCTATCATCCTTGCAAAGATCATTAACCTTCTAGAAAGTATGGCAAGAAGATTCATTGCAAGGGAGGGTTTTTTGTTTAAAAGGGCTACAAACTTTTCCCTTTCAATATAAAAGGTCTTTGTGGGCTCCATTGCAGTTGCATTTGCAGGAAAATTTATCCCTGCAAAGACAGCCGCCTCTCCAAAGGGTTCTCCTGGGCCAAAGATGTGAAGTATCTGTTCACGTCCTTCAGAAGACAGCTTAAAAATCTTTACTTTTCCCGAAATTACAATATGAAAGCCTGCGGCTGGATCTCCTTCAAAAAAGATATTTTGTCGGGCTGAGTAGGAATTAAGACTACCTATCTCTTCCACCATCTTGATATCCTTTTCAGAAAGCCCATTAAATATAAAGCACTTTTTTATCAGATTATGATATGTCATATTTTTCTGGGGTAATCCTTTTACTTGCCTTAAGATACACGCTGTCTTATAAATGATAAAAATTTTTTAAAGAGGTTAGAATATTGCTCCAGATTTTTAAACATAAAGGCAACAAACTTGAACCAACAGATAAGATTGAAAAGGGCTGTTGGATCAATCTCATAGGGCCTAGTGAAGAAGAGATTAATAGAGTCTTAAAAGATACTCAAGTACTCCCTGAATTTTTACAATATCCCCTTGATCTTGAAGAGACTTCAAGGGTGGAAAGTGATGAAGGTCAACTTTTAATCATTGTAAAGATACCCTGCCCCCAGCATAATGAAAATTTTGTCCGTTATGAGACTTCTCCGCTTGGCATAATACTTCTTGATGACATAATTATAACTGTCAGTCCAATTGAAACCGACATTTTGAACAGGATTATTGAAAATTCTAGAAGGCAACGAATCTTTGAAAGTCCAATAAGATTTATTTTTAATATCTTTTTGAGGGTGGCCAATGAATATTTAAGATATCTCCGCTTGATTGACAAGTTGATGGATGAATATGAAGAAGAGCTCCATAGATCCATGAGAAACAAAGA
>WFZZ01000044.1 GCA_015489315.1 Deltaproteobacteria bacterium
ACAATGTTCGCCTTGTTGGCGATCTCTGCTATGTGGCCCTTTACTGTGAATCTGGCACCCCTTTTAGGCTTAACCCTCAAAATGGCAAAACCGGAATCAGGATTCTGGTAAGTAATCCTTTCTATTGTCCCTCGTAGTTTGAGGGTCTTTTGGGTAGATTCAGCCATATTTAAAGGCAACCTGAATACAAAATTTACTATCTTACTGAGAATGATAACTTTTTCCTTTTACTACAAAAAAATTTGGCTTAGTCAAAAGGTTTTTCTATTTGCCTTCAAAAGTTGCTGAAAGGGAACCTTTACTAATCCTTTCTTGGATCCAGAAAGTCCCTCAAACCCTCTCCCAGAAGATTGTATCCAAGGACTGTTATGAGAATGGCAAGGCCTGGAAAGACAGAAAGCCACCAGGCAATCTCAAGGTTATTTTTTCCCTCTGTAAGCATGTTTCCCCAGCTTGGGGTGGGTGGCTGAACACCTATTCCAAGAAAGCTAAGAGCGCTTTCTGTCAAAATGGCTCCCCCTATTCCAAGGGTGGCAGAAACCAGAATGGGCGCAATGGCATTTGGGAGTATCTCGCTAAAAAGAATATCAAAATCCGATGCCCCGCTTATCTTTGCGGCAAGGACAAAGTCCCTTTTACGAAGGCTTAAAAACTCTGCCCTTACAAGCCTTGCAACCCCCATCCAGCCCGTAAGCCCTATGACAATCATGATGTTCCAGATGGATGGCTCCAAAAAGGCAATGACTGCCATTATCAAAAAGATTGCTGGAAAACAAAGCATTATGTCAACAAAGCGCATTATAAGCCCGTCCACAATGCCCCCATAAAAGCCAGCCAGGGCACCCAAAAAAGTGCCAACAACCGTTGCAATACCAACTGCAACAAAGCCCACAAGAAGGGATATGCGGGCACCATAGATGAGCCTTGAAAGACAATCCCTTCCAAGGGAATCTGTGCCGCAGGGATGCAAAAGGGAAGGTGCCTCAAGTATGTGAAAGGTATCGATAGCTTGCGGGTCGTATGGCGCAATCAACGGGGCAAAGATGGCAACGAGGGCAAGGGCAAGGACAATTAAAAGGCCTATTATTGCCAGGGGGTTCTGGCAAAAGGCCCCTATTGACCTTCTTTTTCTTTCGATGCTCTCCCTTTTCATATAGCCCTAGTCTCCCTCCTGGATACCTGTCCTTACCCTTGGATCAACTGCTGCATAGCCTATGTCTGCCAAAAGGTTTCCAAGAAGGGTAAGGACCGAGACTATCACCAGATTCCCCATTAGGACAGGATAGTCCCTTGCCATGACACTTGACCACATTAGCTGCCCCACCCCTGGAATGGCAAAGATGGATTCAAAGATCACGCTTCCTCCAATAAGCCCCGGAACCGAAAGCCCAAGGATGGTTATTAGAGGAAGAAGGGCATTTCTAAGGGCATGTCTGTATATCACTTTTCTTTCTGAAAGCCCCTTTGCACGGGCTGTTGTGATATAGTCCTGTCTTAGGACTTCAAGCATGGATGAACGGGTATATCTTGAAAAACCTGCAAGCCCTCCTATTGCCGATACAAAAACAGGAAGCACCAGGTGTTTTGACCAGTCAAGGACCTTTTGGAAGGTGGTCATGGAATCATATCCCATTAGGGAATGAAGGCCGGAGATAGGAAGGAGATCTAGCTTTATGCCAAAAAGGAGCATCAAAAGGAGCGCCACCCAAAAGGCTGGCGCTGCATAGGCAATAAAGACTAGGACCGTTGTCACCTGGTCAAAGAGGGAATTTTGCCTTACAGCGGCTCTAACTCCCAGGGGAATCGCAACCACAAGGATGAGGATCATGGAAAGGACATTTATCAAGATGGTGACAGGAAGCCTTTCCCTTATCTTGTCCCACACCTTTCTTCTGTCCGGTGAAAAGGACCTTCCAAGATCAAGGTGAATAAGCCCATTAAACCACCTTCCATACTGGATATAAAGGGGTTTATCGAGCCCGTACTGTGCCCTAAGCCTTTGTCGCATCTCTGGGGTCATCTTTGGATTAAAGTCTGCCTGAATACTCATTGGCTCCCCTGGCGCAAGGTGCATGACAAAAAAGGAAATTAGCGTAATTCCAAAAAAGGTTGGGACAAGGGCAAGGAGCCTTTTAAGAAGCCAGAGAAAAAAATCCATCAGGCCTCCCCTTTAGGGCATGATATATTTTTGTTCATCCTTTGGAACCCACCATCTGATAAAGTTATAGTCAATGCCGGCAGGCGCAGGCCTTATCCCGCGAAACCTTGCATGAATCACAGGAAGAGCCATTGGTACGTAGAGAAAAGTATAGGGCTGATCTTCTGCAAGTATCTCCTGGATCCTGAAATATATCTTTTTTCTCTCCTTCCTTTTAAAGGTACGCCTTCCAAGGACAAGGAGTCTATCTACCTCCTTGTTTTTATAACCAATGAAGTTTAACTGTTTAGGGCCTGTCTTTGAAGAGTGCCAGATGTCAAAGATGTCAGGGTCCTGCCCTAAGGTCCAGCCAAGGATCACTGCCTCAAAACGCCTTTTATCTATAAAATCGTTTATGAAGGCGGTCCATTCAAGCTGCCTTATCTTCATCTTTATCCCCACCTGCTTTAGCCTGTACTGGATGATCTGAGCAGTTTTATCCCTTAAGGAATTTCCCTGGTTGGTTAGCACCGTGAATACAAAGGGCCTTCCGTCCTTATCGAGTATCCCGTCTCCGTCAGTATCCTTCCAGCCGCACTCACTTAAAAGCCTTTTTGTCTTTTTGGGGTCGTATGGATACCTTTTAACATTTGGGTTGTAATACCAGGCATCGGGCTTATAGGGCCCTGTAGCAACAACCCCGAGGCCAAGAAGCACACCCCTTATTATCTCCTTTTTGTCAATGGCATAGGATATGGCCTGACGAACCCTTTTGTCCTTAAAAAATGGGTGCCTCAAATTATACCCAAGATAGGTGTAAGAAAAGGACAGGTATTTATATTTTCTAAAGTTTTTCTTAAAAAAGGGGGTATTGGTCTGTCTTTTGTATTGGACGGGAGAAAGCCCCATCCAGTCAATCCCTCCTGCCTTAAGCTCCATGAACATGGTTGCAGGGTCTGGGATTATCCTCATTATGTAACCGTCAAGATAGGGGCGGCCGTCAAAATAGTCCTTGTTGGCCACTAGCTCTATCCTTTCCTGGGTCTTCCATAGCTTAAATTTGAAAGGCCCAAGCCCCACCGGGTGCCTTGAAAGGGGGCTTTTTGTAATGTCCTTTCCCTTTAAAAGGTGCTCTGGAAGAACAACTATATTTCCCCATGAGCTTAGTGCAGGGGCAAAGGGCTCCTTGTAGGTTACCTTAAAGGTATAAGGGTCCGGGGCCTCTGCCTTTTCCACCTCAAGAAAATCCCCTGCATAGGCGGTAGGGGTCTTTGGATCGATTATTGTCTTAAAGCCAAAAAGGACATCCCTGGAAGTAAAGGGAACCCCGTCCTCCCATCTGACACCATGCCTTAAGTGAAATGTTATCACCTTTCCGTCTTTACTTATATCCCAGCTTTCAGCAAGATCTCCCACAAGATTAAGGTCCTTATCGTATTTAACAAGGCCATTATAGATAAGGCCTGCTATCTCATGGGAGGTTGCGTCTGAGGCAAGCATTGGAATGAGGGTTGAGGCATCTCCAATGGAGCCAACAACTATTGTATCCCCATAATCAGACTTTGGGCCTTTTCCAAATGAGGCGAAAGGAAAAAAAAGAAAGAGCAGGGCAAGGAAAAATAATATTAGGGGTCTTTTCATATCTCTTCTGGCCATTCCCAAGATTTAGTTACCACTCGTTTACTGTAAAAGTATAGATATTAATCCTCCTTAATCCATTTTGCCGCATCATGTGCTATAGTACTATAAACTAAAGACAAAAATAGGTAGTTTTCGTTAGTCTTTTTTAAGTTACGAGAAAAAAAACAGATGTTTGATTATTTGCCTTTTAAGCAGTTTGATAAGGCCTATTTTTAACCAAAGAATTTATGGACTGCCAATCAGTTGATTTTTGAGTCGCATCCCAAAGGTCGTAGTTTCTTTGAAGATTAAGCCAGAACTCAGGACTGGTATCAAAGGCCTTGGCAAGCTTAAGGGCCATTTCCGGAGTCACAGAACCGCGACCATTTACAATCTTAGATAGCGTCTTGCGAGAAGTTCCCAGTGCCCTTGATAATTCTGAGATGGTTAAATTCAGTGGCTCAAGATAGTCTTCTTTTAAAATCTGTCCCGGATGGGTTGGCTTTCTTTTTATTATAGTCATTTTTTACCTCTTAATGATAATCTACATAATCTACATCATAAACTTGACCACCTTCAAATCTAAATACAATTCGCCAATTCCCAGATACAGAAATTGAATACATGTCTTTATAATTCCCTATTAACGGATGAAAATTGGAACCAGGCCATGTCAAATCCCTGAGTTCAGTTGCAGCATGGAGTCTGTCCAATATTTTTCCCAATTTTTTGGCATGAGATGGGATAATGCCCTTTTTTGAACCAGTATAGAAAAATTTCTCCAATCCCTTATGTCTAAATGATATTATCATTAGCTTAATGTAACCTCAAGGGTTACAAAAAAGGGAGGCAATCTATTTAAGGGCACCTCTTAATGCTTCCACACACGAATATGGAACCTTAAGCCCTCCCTTTCCGCGCCCAAGCTTTATATATGGCTTTGCCTTTCCATGATAGTCGCTTCCGCCAGTGACAATAAGCTCAAGGGCCCGTGCGATTTCAAGACAAACACCTGTAAAGGCCTCATCATGCTCGCTGTAATAGCATTCAACTCCCATAAGGCCCTCTTTTTTTAGGGATTCTACAATGGAAAAAAGCTCATCCCTGTCCTTTGCCAAAAGGGAAAAAGGATGTGCAAGAACCGGTATTCCCCCGGCCCCTTTTATTACCTTTATTGCCTCACCAGGATCCAGAATCGACTTAGGGGCATAGGCCCTTGCCCCCCTTTTTAGATACCTTTCAAAGGCATCACTTACAGATTTTACATATCCTTTTTCCACCATAACCCTTGCAATATGGGGCCTTCCAATCTGTCCACCCCTTGAAATCTCCTCAAGCTCTTCCATAGTGACCAGAATACCCAGGTCATTAAGTTTTTTTAATATCTTGGGGTTTCTCTCTGCCCTTGCCATCTGGACCCTTTTTAGGGTGGATTTAAAAAATTCCTCGTCTTCATCAATGAAATAGCCAAGGATATGCAGGTTTCCCTTTTTAAAATTTACACTTAGCTCCACCCCTGGAATAAGCTCAAAGCCCCTTTTTTCTGCCTCATCTTTTGCCTCTTTAAGCCCCTGGGTTGTGTCATGATCGGTAACTGCTATTGCGCTTAATCCTGCATCAATAGCTAGCCTTATGAGCTCTGCCGGGCTGTCTGATCCATCTGAGGCCGTGGTATGGGTATGAAGGTCACAGGTTTTCATAAAAAAATTTACGGCTTTCTTATTATCTCTATCTTGGCTGTTTCCCTTTGATGTTTTAACCATGAAGAGAAGGCGATCTGGGCCTTACTGGCAGCAATTCGCTTTTTGATTTTATCCTTTTCCTTTGAAAATTCCTTCATATCTGCGTCTTCCTTAAAACCCTTTAGATGAACTATGTAAAAAGAGCGTCCACTTTGGAAGACCTTTTCGGGATAGGGTTTCTTCTTTGAAAGAGATAAAGCCCCCTGAGCTACAGGAAAAGGAAGCTTCCCTCCTGCTCCCTGGTCAGTCCTTTTATAAAATCCAGTATCCTTTACCTTCAGGTTATATTTCTTTGCTACCTCTTTGATCCCCTTTTTCTTGGCCATCTCAAGTATCTTTTCTGCCTTCTTTTTACAAAGGTCAAGTGATTCATCTTCTGTATAGGCATCTTCTACCTTTGCCTTTACCTCTTCAAATTTAGGAATATAAGGAGGTCTTTTCTCAACAAGCTCTGCCACCATGACCCCCTTTGGCACCTCAAGAAGGGAACTCAACTCTCCCTTATCAAGGGAAAAAATCATATCAAGCACTTGGGGTTTAAAGCCGATTACTGGGTCAGGGGATTCTTTTGGGAAAAGCCCGGTCTCTTTCAACTTCTTACCAGAGGTTTTAGCATATGCCTCAAGGCTTCCAAGTTCAATTATCATATCATAGGCCTTATTGGCCTCATCCCACATGAGTTTTTTGGCCTTTTTGTCTTTGAGAATCTTGGCAATATGTTTCTCAACCTCCTTTAGGGGCTTAGTATATTCCTTTTTTATGTCTTCAAGCTTGATAAGATGCCAACCAAATACAGTCCTAACAGGGCCTGCAACCTCTCCTTTTTTCATGGAAAAGACCTTTTCATCAAAGGGCTTAACCATTGTTCCCTTTGTAAAGTAGCCAAGGTCTCCGCCATTTTTGGCCGATGCTTCATCCTGAGAAAACTTTTCGGCAAGATCTTCAAAGGAGGACCCCTTTTCAATCTTTTTCTTTAAATCCTCAATCTTCTTTTTGGCAGCCTCTACCACCGTTGCATTTGCATCCCTTGGGACCTTAATGAGAATGTGTCTTGCCTTTCTCTTTTCTGGAACATGAAATTCCGAAAGATGTTCATTATAATATTCTTTTATTTCTTTTTTTGTGACATTTGCAGCCCTTTCAAACTCATCTTTTGAAAAAAGCAGGTATTTTAATCTTACTTGTGGATCTGTTCTAAAACGCTCTTTATGTTTTTCAAACCACTCCTTTAACTTTTTATCAGTTGCATTTACATCATTTACACACGATGAAGCATCGATCTTCAGATACTCCACATCAAGTTTAGCATTTTGATATTTGAAGAAAGAAAGGGCCTCATTATCCGGACAATAAAGGCCAGATGACATTACAAACTGAAGCTTTCTTGAAAGCATTTCATCTCTTAGCTGATTTTCAAAATCAACAGGTGTGAGATGGGCGTTTCTCAATGCCATTTGATAAAGTCTCTTGTCAAAAACACCACCTTGTTTAAAGGCGGGAATATTAAGAATAACCTGTTGAAGCTCTTTATCCGTAATCTTAAGGCCAATCCTTCTGGCTTCCTGGCGAATGAGAACATTATCGATCAATTGATTGAGAACATTTTCCTTAACCTTAAGACGTTTAAAAAGGGCATCGGGGATATTTCCACCATACATCTTCCTAAGCCTTTCCACATAGGAATTGTAGGCCTTCTGGAACTCTTCCACCAGAATCTTTTCCCCGTTCACCTTTGCCATGACATCAAGCCGTCCAGAGCGAAAAGTTCCAACTCCCCAAAAAATAAAAACAACCACAATAGCTCCCAATATAAATTTCATTAACCATGAAGCTGCATTTTTCCTGATTATCTCTAACATCTGACCAAAACGTCTCCTCTTCTTAGGTGGTTTGTTTGATAAGAAAACTAATCTGCCTTTTAGAACTTATAATGTCAAGAAACATAAGTGAAAAATTGTCGACAAAGAGCCTAAAACATAAGTTTCTTTATCTCATCATCTGAAAGGGGCTCTTTGATTTCATAGGTCTTTATCTCTTCATCCCTCCTTATTACTCGTATGATACAGGGAAGCTCTCTTTTTTTGACATATCTTGCAACAATCCTCGCAGAAAGGTAGATATCCTTTTCTTCATTTTGATACCTTAATATAGAAAAAGGGCCAGGGATATTTAAGGCCTTAAGGACAATGTCTCCCTCTCTTACCTCTTCTTGAAGCATAATATTTTCGGATTTATTTCTTCCAACAACAAGCCATCCCTTTTGGGGCAAGATGAACTGCCTTCCCATCTGGACCAGGACACAATCATCAATGGTAAAATGGGGGAACTCCTTAAAGAGCCTTCTAAACCTTTGAGACATGATGGGATCTGTTAAAATACAACCTCCAGCAGGCGCAGGAAAGTCTGTTATTCCATATCTTTTTGAAAGCTCAATCTGTATTTTTCTTGACCTTCCTGTAATTTCAGGAAGCCTTTTTCTGTCAACTATTCCTTTTATCTCAGGCTCTGTCTCTTTTAAAAACCTGGCACTTAAGGGCCTTAGGAGGATACCTTCTGCACTACTATCACGTTCGATTATCCTCAAGGTATCCCTTCTTTGTGACATAGGCCTTTGACCCAGGACCTCTCCTGTGGCAATAAAGCTTGCACCAAGTTCGGAAAGAAGCTTCTTGGCCTCTTTTATCATGAGAATCTTACAATCAATACAGGGGTTTAAATAGCGGCCATAACCATGTGGAGGGTCAAGGAGCATCTTTATATATTCCTTTGAGATATCTATTACCTTTAGGTCTATGCCGTACTTTTCCCTTGTGCTTTCAATATAGGCCTGTCTTTTTTCTTTCTTTTTTAGATCATAGAAAAAAAAGGGGGTTATGAATTTCAGGGCAATAACTTCAATTCCCTGCTCTTGCAGGACTTTACAGGCAAGTATGCTATCAAGCCCTCCTGAAAAAAGGACCAAGCATCTCTTTGGCGTATTCTTTTGCCTTTTTTGTCTCTCCACCAAGCATCCTCACTATCTCTTGAACTCTTTCTTCTTCACGGGAAAGGGACCTTACCAGGGTTTTTGTCTCTTTACCACCTAGAATCTTTTCCACTTGGATATGTCCTTTTGATAGAGCTGCTATTTGCGGGAAATGGGTAATGGCTATTACTTGGCTGGATTCTCCTATCTTTTTTAGTTTCTTTCCTATATTTTCAGCAACCTCACCCCCTAGACCCGTGTCAATCTCGTCAAAAATTACGGTTTCATGTTCTGTTGTCCTTCCAAGGACAACCTTAAGAGCCAAAAGGATGCGTGAAAGCTCTCCACCTGAAGCAACCTTTGAAACTGGCTCCATCCTCCTTCCAGGATTTGCGCTAAAATAGAAAACCACCTCATCAAATCCTTTTGGCCCACAATCAGAAGGCTCTGGAGTAGGCGGAGAAATAACCCTTGCCTCAAAACTTGCATTTGGAAGGTTTAGGCCCTTTAACTCTCTTAAAACAAAAGATGAAAAATCCCTTGAAACCTCATGTCTCCTCTTGCTTATCTTTTTTGAAAGCTCTAAAAGTCTTTCTTGAAGACCCTTAACCCTCTTTTTCTGGTTTTCTATCCTTTGAGAAAGCTCATCAAGCCCCTTTAGCTCCCTTTCAATCTTATTTCGATAAGAAAAAATATCTTCAATCTCAGGGCCAAACCGCCTCTTTAACTCCCTTATCTTAAAAAGCCTTTCATCCACCTTTCTGAGCCTTGAATTATCCTGGGGAAGATCATAAAGATAATCCTTAATGGACAGAAAGATATCCTGACACTCAATAAAAAGGGATTCCAAACGTTCAAAAAGGGACCGTAAGCCCTCATCAATACCTGACAACCTGTCTAAAAGAATCTTGCACTCTGATAATCTCTCAAGGACCGAACCCTTTTCGCCATCAAGATGTCTGTAAAGCTCATTACCTAGCCTTTTTATTCTTTCGGTCTCCCTCAATATCTCCCTTTCCCGGATCAGTTCTTCCTCTTCTCCCTCCTTAAGGGCGAGTTCGTCAATAAGCCTTGCGTCTCTTTCAAGCTCCAGTCTTTTTTCACTTTCCCTTGACCTTAATTTCAAAAGCCTGGAAAGGGCTTCTTCCTCTTTTTTGGTTTCATGGAAAAGCCCTTTTAATTCAAAGAGCTCTATTCTTCCAAATTCATCAAGCCACCTTTTGTGGTTTTCCGGATCTCCTAGCTTTTGAAACTCATGCTGGCTAGATATGCTGATTAAATAGGGAGAGATGGACTTAAGGTCTTGAACAGTTGATAAAACACCATTTATAAATATCCTGCTTTTTCCGTCAGGGGATATTATCCGCCTTAGGATTAGCTCATCAGAGACATCCATCCCTCTTTCTTCAAAAAATTCTGAAAGGGCCTTTGGCATATCAAAAAGGGCCTGGATTACTGCCTTTTTACCAAAATTTCCAATTAGCCTTTTCTCTCCCTTTGCCCCAAGAATTAGTTTTAAGGCCTTGACAACAAGGCTTTTTCCAGCACCAGTCTCCCCTGTGATAACAGTAAGGCCAGGGCCAAATTCTATTTCAGCCTTTTCTATCAAAACGAAATTTTCGATTATAAGCTGGCGTAACATAAGGTAATTTTGCTTTTGGACATAACATTTCAAAATTATGAGATAATATAGTAGTAATCATTGGAGTTCAACACATGTCTAAACGTCCCTGTTTTCTCCCTTCAAAAAACAGAAACTGAACAGGTTTTCTAAATCAACCTAAATAAAGCGCCTTTTGGCAGTTTTATGCAAGCCAAAAGAAAGGACTAAGTACAAGGTTTAAAAATTAAGATTCCAAGATTTCTGAAAAATGTTTAAACTAAAACCAAAAAATAGAGAAAAAACAATTTCTTGTTAATATGTTCACTTAAATAAAAATAAACATGAAACGCAATCTAATAATTTTTCATAAAATTTCCTTCTTTTTTATCCTATTTCTCCCCTCAAATTCCTTTGCTTTTCAGGAACATGGAGCCACTGAGGGAATTTTTATTCATCTTTTAGGCCACGTATGTTTTGGCTCCTCCATGCTATGGCTCTTTTTTATGATAAGAAAGAGTAGTTTTTGGGAAAAGGACTGGTGGAAGGCCATCTCCTATGGAGCACTGGTTCTAGCCTTTTGGAATGTGACTACCTTTATTGGACATGTAATAAACCCTTTTAGCCCCTTTAGTTGCCCACAAATAGAAATGGTAGAAGGTAACTTGGGTTTTTTAATATGGTATTTTTCAAAACTCGATAACTTAATTTGTATCTTTGCAATGTCTCTTTTTTATATCGGCCTTAAAAGACTTAAGGGCTCCCTCTTAGAAAAAGACAATGAATAATTATCTTTGTCTCCCAATAGTATTAGTAGATTTTCTAGGTAGTTTTATCCTCATAGTTATATCTGGCCTTTGCCTTAAAACCATAAGAGAAATCACCGTCGAAGAGCCTGAAAATTTCCTTTATGGTTATCTTTACTGGCTTTTTTTGGCTCTTTTTGCCTTTTCAATATCTAGATCTTTAGGGCACATAATTAAATACATCCTCTATTGGTCAACTCTTCAAAAATACTGGAGAAACCTTTCCCCTGTTAGTGGTTCTCTAAATACAGCTCTTTTTATCCTGATAGCCTCTATCACCCTTTTCTTTCACAAGATGAAGCGGGTTATGGAAAAAATAGAGTTTGATAAAAAGGAGATAGAAAGGGTCAATGCAGAACTTTTAAAACTAAGCCTTGAAACAGAAAAGCTTGTAACTGAAAGAACTAGGGCAGAACTAGCTCTGCTCATTGCCCATGAAATTAGAAATCCAATAATGGTAATTGGAGGCATAATAAGAAGGCTCTTTAAAAAGGGCTTAATACCTGATGAATCAAAAGAAAAGCTGCAGATCCTATTGAAGGAAGTGGAACGGCTTGATGAAATCGTCAGGGAATTTGAATTCGTAAAAAAAGGGGGGACTTCTTCTTTTTCAGAAATAGATCTAAATAAAGAAATTATAAAATTAAAGGAGCAAATGGAAAAAGAGGCATTAAAAAGGTCTGTAGAAATAATTGTCATCCCTGAAAAGAAACCTTTAGCAGTTCATATAGATGCAAGTCTCATCCGTTTTGCGCTTTATCAGTGTCTAAAGGTCCTACTTGAGGCATCGAAAAAGGGACAAAAAATAGGAATTTCTCTAAGTAGGGAAAAATTTGGTGTGAATATATCGTGCTTTTTGGAAAATAAAGACCCGTCCAAATTGCTTCCTCAAACAAGAGATATTTTTTCCCATATTAGACCTGAGACAGAGGGCATCAAGCTTTCTACAGTAAGACAAATTATAAAGGAACATGGCGGTAACTTCTCCATTTTGGAAGATACCAAAAACACCAGGCTTTCCATAGAAATATTTCTTCCATTTAAGATTGGAACAGCAAAGACGTGGTGAAAAATTAATTCTTAAAGGCTAGCTGGGTCTCTTCAATGTATTTTTCTATTCCCCTAGCTATACCCCTCGCCAAGGCCTCTTGATAGGCAGGAGATCTAAGACGTCTTTCTTCTTGCGGGTTACTGATAAAGGATGTCTCCACCAAAATGCTGGGCATCCTTGCGCCAATGAGAACAAAAAATGGGGCCTGCTTTACACCCAGATTTCTAATATTCTTGTAGCGCCTTTTTAATGTATAAATAATGCTTTCCTGGACCTTTCTAGCAAGCCTTGAAGACTCATTTACCTTACTATTTTTCAAAATGTCATTTAGAATACTCTTTAGCTCTCCTATACGTTTTTCTGATGTAGCATTTTCCCTTGCAGCCACACGCATTGCATCTTCATCCAGGGCAAAGTTGAGATAATAGGTCTCAATACCTCGAAGTCTTCTGGTGGGAGCTGCATTTGCATGTATAGATATAAAAAGATCTGCCTTATACGAGTTTGCTATGGCAGTCCGTTGGGTGAGGGGTAGATAACGGTCTGATTTTCTGGTCATTATTACCTTACATTTTAGTTCCTTTTTAAGGATCTTGGCCAGTTTCTTGGCTATTTTTAAAACAACGTCCTTTTCCTTAAGTCCAGAAGGGCCCCTGGCACCAGGGTCCTTTCCGCCATGCCCTGGGTCTATAACTATGGTCTTAACACAAAGGCCAAGTTGCTGGGCAAGGGATAGCTTTTTGCCTGATAATTTTACTTTGCCATATTTTTTCCCAGACTTAGATGGTCTTACAAGGCATGTTTTCTTTGAATAATGGGCACCAAAGGCATCTGTTACAATTCTAAAGGGTTCCCTAAGATAAAAGACCTTTGTCTTTTCTGTCTTTTCTAAGTCAAAGACTACCCTTACTGTCTTTGGGGCAAATTGGGCTATTCTTACAGAGCGCAAAAGACCGTTATGAATCCTGAAATACTCTGGGAGCCCTATCTTTTTATAGGCGGGATATAAATCTAGATAAAACCTCTTTGGAAGGTGTTTTTTCTTATTGGCTGGAATTATCCCTTTTCTAATGGATACGGGGCCGGTTGAATAAACAACCACCCTTGTGTAGTCTTTATCTGACCAATATTTCAGGTCTTTGATTATGGCTATCTTTTTCTTTTTTTTGTGATTAGAAGCCTTTTTTTTTGGCTTTATTTGAGTGTTATTAACTTTTTTCTTCTTCTCTTTACTGAACCTTATTCCAAGGGCTTCCAACCTATGACGGGCTAGCCTTGCGTGGCTTCCATTTGGGTAATCCTTTAATATTCGTTTCCAGGCCTTGATGGCACTGCTTGGTCTTCCTGTCATCTTGTATATCTGCCCCATTTGATAAAGGGCATCATCAGCAAGGCGACTCAAAGGATATTTTTCAACAAGGACCTGATATCTCTCTATGGCCTCTTGAATATCAGAAAGTCTTCTGGAATAGCCATAAAGTTCCACATAACAGCGCCCCATCATAAAAAGGGCCCTTGGAGCTATCTCTTTGTTATCAGGATACTTGAGATAAACACGCCTAAAGGCGTCAATGACCTTTAGCCAATTCTTCCTGTATCTTCTAAGTCTAGCACTTGACGCAAGTTTATCATAAGAGGCCCGTGCCCTTTGATAATCCATCAAGGCATCGCTCTTTCCCTTTGAAGCATAAGCAATATGACATGTAGGAAGAGGAATAAAGACCAGAGCACTGTCAAAGAAACAGGCTGACAATAAAATGACACAAAATAGATAAAGGCGGCCAAATATCTTCAGTTTCTTTTCCTGACGAGTTCGCAAAGTTCGTTCAAAATATTAATGGCCTCAAGGGGCGTAATCTGATTTATATCCAGCTTCAAAAGCCTTTTTTTCACCCTGTCATCTTCCTTGACTTCTAGAGGCAAGGTCTTTTGAACCACTATTTTATAGTCTGTTGTATTAATAGAAGCAATGGGAACCCCGCTTCCTTTTTCAGAATTTTTATTTTCTATCTCCCTTAATATCCTCTTTGCATTTTCAATAACTTCTTGTGGCACGCCCGCAAGAGCAGCAACCTGTATGCCATAGCTCTTACTAGTAGCGCCTTCCTTTAGGGTATGTAAAAAATAGATATTATCTTCATATTCTTTTACTTCAACATGCATGTTTTTTACCTTTTTGTGCACTTTGGAAAGAGAAGTTAGTTCGTGATAATGGGTTGCAAAAAGGGTCTTTACACCCTTTTTATCCTTGAAAAGGAGATGTTCTGAAACTGCCCACGCAATGGAGAGGCCGTCATAGGTACTGGTGCCCCTTCCTATTTCATCTAGGATTACAAGACTTTTGCTGGTGGCATTATTGAGGATATTGGCTGTCTCTTTCATTTCCACCATAAAGGTGCTTTGGCCCCTTGAAAGGTAGTCTGTAGCCCCTACCCTTGTAAATATTTGATCTAGAATTGAAACTTTAGCCTTTTTAGCAGGGACAAAGCTTCCCATTTGGGCCAAAAGACAAATAAGGGCTGTTTGCCTGAGAACAGTTGATTTTCCTGCCATATTTGGGCCAGTAATAAGTATCAACTGGCTGTCCTTATGATTTAGCCTTATATCATTTGGCACAAACCTTTTGTCTTCAAGATTTTTTTCAACCACAGGATGTCGTCCTGCCCTGATATCTATCTCGTCCCCATCTATAATTTCCGGACACACATAGTCATTTTGAAGGGCAACCTCTGAAAGCGATTGGATACAATCGATAACAGCAAGGGCCCTGGCAGTATCCTGAATTCTTTTTGCGTTTTTCCCAATTTCATCCCTTATTTCACAAAAAATTTCATATTCAAGGGAAAGGCGTTTTTCCTGGGCAGAAAGTATCTTTTCTTCTATCTCCTTTAACTCAGGTGTGACATACCTTTCAGATGAAACCAGTGTTTGCTTTCTGATATAGTCATCAGGGACCTTTGAAGACTGAGCCTTTGATACTTCTAGGTAATATCCGAAGACTCGGTTATATCCAATTTTTAGATTTGAAATTCCTGTTCTTTCCCGTTCCTTTGCCTCTATCCTTGAAATAAACTTACGACCATTCCTTTGAATCTCAATAATTTCATCAAGCTCTTTATTAAATCCTGTCTTTATAAGATTTCCGTCCCTTAAGGTTACAGGACTATCTTCCCTTATTACTCTATCAATCAAAGAAAAAAGGTCTTCCATTGGATCAATAAGATCTAGGCACTCCCGAAAAAGTCCTATTATTTTCTTATCGTTTCCAACAAGAAGTGAGGAAATAGTGGATCTTATTTCAGGAAGAAATCCAAGGGATTCCTTTAAGGCAAGAAGATCTCTTGCATTTGCAGTTTGCATGACTACCCGGCCAATAAGCCTTTCAAGGTCATATATTCCCTTTAATAGTTTTCTCAATCGGACCCGTTCCTCTTCCCCTTTAAAAAGGCATTTTACTGCCCTTAGTCTTTTTTCTATCTCTCCACGGTCAATCAATGGATAGAGAAGCCACTTTTTAAGCATTCTTGCGCCCATAGAGGTCACTGTCTTATCTATTATAGACAAAAGGCTTCCCTTTTTGCTGCCATCAAGGCTATTAGAAATGAGCTCAAGATTTCTCACTGAGGACTCATCAATTTTCAAAAATCTTTCAAGCTCATAGGGGGAAAGGTTTGAGATATGATCTATATTCCCCTGTTGGGTCTCTAGACCATAAGAAAGAAGGGCGCCTGAGACCTGCACTTCTAAATCTTTATTTGCAAGCCCAAAACCATCAAGGCTCACAACCCTGAAATGCTCTTTTAACGCATCTTTGGCCCTTTTTAGCTCAAAATATTGAGGGCTTCTAAAGCCTATGAAACAGTTTGGTAGGGCCTGTGAGAGCCTGGTAAAAAGGGGGCCTCCTCTTTCCTCTTGGGATAAGATTAGTTCCCGTGGCTGGATTCTAAAAAGCTCTCCAAGGGCCACTTCTTCATCCCTCGCCCTTGTGACTCTGAATTCCCCTGTGGAAAGATCCATGAAGGAAATGCCAAGGGCCTTGCCCTTATTGGACCTCAATACAGCAGCGATAAAGTTATTTTCCCTTGAATCAAGGCCTCCTTCCAAGGTCAAAAGGCCGGGGGTAACCACCCTTATGACCTTTCTTTTGACAATACCTTTGGCCTTTTTAGGGTCTTCAACCTGCTCGCATATTGCAACCTTTTTCCCTTCCCTGACAAGTTTTGTTATATATCCATCAGCGGCATGGTGTGGCACTCCACACATTGGAATGGGGTTTTCCTTATTTTTGTCTCTGGAAGTAAGGGTTATATCTAAAATTTTTGATGCCACTATTGCATCATCGTAAAACATCTCGTAAAAATCACCCATTCTATAAAAAAGTATGCAGTCAGGATATCTTTTTTTGATATCCAGATACTGTTTGAGCATGGGTGTTAAGGCCTTTTGGGACTGACTCATGTTCCTTTGATATGCAACATCTTGTTTAAATTTTTCACTCTATGTGGTATTTGCTTAAACATTAAATTTTTCTTAAATGAGGTAAAAAATTGGCCCCGCAACTAAAAAAAATACCAGGCTCTAAAGAATCCCTTAAGGAGGTAATGGATTTCTTTCAGCCCGATTTTCTAAAAATTGAAACAACGCTGAAAAAACATTTTGCCTCACATATATCTTTTGTCAACCAAGTAAGCAGTCATATCCTTTTTTCAGGTGGAAAGAGGCTTCGCCCTCTTCTAACAGTTTGTGCAGCAAGGCTTTGTGATTACAGTAACGATGACATTTATGACCTTTCTGCAGTTCCAGAATATCTCCATGCAGCAAGTCTTCTTCATGACGACGTTGTAGATGCAGGAGAAATGAGAAGAGGTAAAACTCCTGCCTATAAAATTTGGGGAAATAGCGCTGCTGTCCTGGTTGGAGACTTCCTTTATGCCCGAGCCATTGAGCTTGCTTCCAGATTTGAAGATGTTCGTATTGCAAGGGAAATTTCAAAAACCGTTGCACTAATGTCTGAAGGGGAAATAATTCAACTTCTTCATGCAAAGGTCCCAAGCTTTGATGAAAAGACCTATTTTGATGTCATCTTTAGAAAAACCGCTGCGTTAATATCTACTTCTTGTAAAATCGGGGCCCTTATGGCCAATGGATCAATGGATGAGATAGAGGCTCTCAGTAATTATGGTCTTTTT
Source organism: Deltaproteobacteria bacterium (assembly GCA_015489315.1). Lineage (GTDB taxonomy): Bacteria > Desulfobacterota > Dissulfuribacteria > Dissulfuribacterales > QOAL01 > JAADCZ01. The sequence continues at coordinate 17,111 of WFZZ01000044.1, forward strand.
ATCGGTCAGGCCTTTCAAATGGTGGATGATGTGTTGGATTACACAGCCGATACATCAGAGTTTGGAAAGGTCATAGGAACAGATCTTGCGGAAGGAAAACTCACACTTCCAATAGTGGTGGCCCTTGACCGTGCCTCCAAACCAGATAGGGATAAATTAATGACCTTACTTTGCCAGGGATATGCCTCAACGACTGACTTTAAATGGGTAAAAGAGCTCTTAATGGAAACAGGTGGACTTCGTTACACCATTAAAAAGGCCAAAAAGCTCATTGACCAAGCATGTGATAGCCTAAGTATTTTCCCTGATTCAAAAATAAAGACTAATATGAAAATGCTTGCCCAATATGTCCTTGAAAGAAGAAAATAGGAGGTCGCACCACTTTTATTTCAAAAATGCCATCTTTAATAGCAAAAGAACGGCTAATTCCTCTAAGGATTGCCCTCTTTTTGTGTCTTTTCACTTTTTTTTGCAATAAAGTTTCCCTAGCCCTCTCCCAAAAAGATCTGCCTCCAAAGATTGAAGGAGTTACCATTTCGGAAGGTTCAGAAAATCTTTTAATTTCGTTTTATCTTAAAAACGGACTGACAGATGAAATAAAAAAAATAATTGATAGTGGAATATCTGTAACCTATGTATTTAAGATAAAACTTAAGAGAAAACGTTTTTTAATGGATGAAGAGCTATTGAACATTGAGCTTAGAAAACAAATTAGTTTTGATAATCTTAAAAACAGATATTTCATCTATTTTACCTATCCGATCAATAAATTAATTGGTGTAAAAAATATTGAAAAGGCTAAGAAATATCTTCTTTGGATAAGGAATCTAAGGCTTATAAATATTTCGAAACTTAAGAAAGGAAATAAATATTTAGTGGAAATAAAGGCAAAAACAGAAAAAGAAAAAAGCTCAATGCCTTTTTCGAAAATAGTAAGTCTTTTTACTTCTTTTGGTTTTGAAACAGATACATATGAATTTGAATTTATCTACTAAATTTCGGGACAAAAAGACAAGAGAACGATTTCTAGCCTTCATTATCTTTATACTCATATTAATTTTTAGTGTTATAGCTGTCTCTTATACACATCTCCGAGCC
>WFZZ01000045.1 GCA_015489315.1 Deltaproteobacteria bacterium
CCTTCCAGTTGTCAAGACCGCTGCGCTCATGCATTGCTGTTTTAAAGGACCTAAAATGCCTCCGGCGGGGCGGTTCCCTAAAGAAAAAGAAAAGACAAAAGCGGACAATTTATTTGCTAAAAAACCGGTCAACTTTATTTGTTGACAACACCACAAAGGGAAACACAAAAATGCCAATTCATTGTCCCAAATTTGGTACCATGTCACAGGCAATAAATAAAATCAATTATGCAACTTGCCTTCCCCTATCGTAAGTAAGACTGGGAGTACCACGATATCTGCGGTTAATGCCATGAGCATTATCAGGGCTGAAAGCACGCCAAACTGGGCTGTTGGAATAAAATTAGACACCACAAGCACCCCAAAACCCACCACCAGAACTAGCGAAGTCGAGATAGCTGCTCGCCCTTTTTTTATCAAGGCGTTTCTTATGGCTGCCATGCCAGGACCTCCCTGGTCTCGCTCGCGCTTGAAATGCACGATAAAATGAATGGTATCATCCACTGCAATCCCTATTGCTACGGCAGAAATTATGGCCGTGGCTGTATTTATAGGTATTCCCAGAAATCCCATAATTGCCAGATTACCAGCTATCGGAAGCACGTTGGGAACAATGGATATGAGACCGAGCTTTAAGTCTTTTAACACCACAAACATTATCCCAAAGATGATGAGAGAGGCAAGTGCCAGACTTTCCACCTGGCTTGACACAATGTCCTGCGCCATATGGTTGAAAAGGTAGGTCTTTCCAGTAATTTTATATTCTACTCCAGTTCCCCTAAATATACCTTCCAAGCTCTCTTTTAACCAACTATAGAGCCTAGAAAGGTCCTCTGTTCCATGAAGATTCGTCCTTGCAGAAATCCTCGCCCACTTCTCCTCGCTTGACAAAAAATGAGACATCTCGTCTCCATCATAAAGGAGCAGGTACTGGGCGGACATTTCCCTTGAATCCGGAACCTTGTAATAGGTAGCATTGTCAGAGTGAAATGCCCGATTCATGAGCTTTAAAAAAGAGTTGGGACCAGTAACTTCTGTGATGCCAGACCTTTTTTTCAATAAACTAAATATCTCCTCAAGTCTTTGAATGTTTTGAGGTTCCAAAAAATCATGTTCACCCAGAGTTTTAAGGGAAATTTCAATGGTATTTGCCCCGCCAAGGGTATTATCCACAAAGGATGCTGCCTTTCTTACATCTGAGGACTTATAAAAATAATCTAGCATATTAGTATCGACTCTTAGCCTGGAAATGCCTATTGCTGCCAATAGCAAAAATACAACCATTACCAAAAGAACCGGGCCTTGGGTTGAAGGAACCGCCTGGGCCATCTTTTCCAAAAAATTCATGAATGGATACCAATTTGTGCTGGATACTCCTGAACCAACACGTCTAACCCTTGGTACTAATGTTATAAGCAAAGTAAAACAAAGAAATAGCTCAATGCCCATGCCGGCGGCGGCTGCGGCACCAAAATGCCTTATCGCCGGGATATCGCTAACGAGAAGCGATAAAAAGCCTATGGCGGTAGTGAGACTTGTAAGGGCACATGGCCACCAGGCCTCCTGCACTGTCTTCACGATGTCTTTCAAGCGCAAATAAGTTGTGATGATGTGAATACCGTCGGAAAGAGAGAGTGCCATAATGAGCGGCGGCAGTATAGAAGTAAGTGGACTCATGGCCCCTCCCACCACTTTTAGAGCAGACATGGTCCAAAGGAGTGAAAGGAGCATTATGGTCATTATAAGTGCTGTATAAGGCCAAGACCTCACGAACAAAAATACAGTAATACACATCAAAAAGGCAGAAATGGGCACAAAGGTCATGACGTCTTTATTCATGTAGGTGGCCATGCTCACGTCCACCACAGGCCAACCGGCGACAAAGGGCCCCTGGATGCCGGGAGGGCGCGGGGTTCTGTCCAAGATTTCGTGTATCCTGGCGAGTAGCCTTGATTCGAATTCCTGGTCGTCCTCGTGACTAGCCGTGCGGACCAGGATCAGAGTGGCATTGGATGATGCATTTATGATATTTCCCACAATGAGTGGGTTGGAAAAGGCCTTGGCCTTAATCTCCTTAAGCTCATTTTCTCCACTAGGGATGTAGCCGTCTTCAAATAGTGGCTCAACAATGAAATCCTCCTTAAGTCCCCTGATGGTTTCAGTGGATGTGATGCTTAGGCAATCCTCCACCCCATCTAAGGACTCAATCTCCTCCGTCAGGGACTTTATGTATTCGAGGACATTATGGGCAAATACTTCCTTAGCCCCGATTGCCACAACAACCGCATCATCTGCTCCAAAGGTCTTTCTAAACTTGGAATAAAAAATGCGATTAGGATCGTCTTTTCGAATCAGTGCCTCGATGGATGTAATGACAGGAAGCCTAGATGCCTCATAGCCGGCTAATATAGAGATAACAAGTACGGTGATGACTACAAGGGTAGGCCTCTTTATTATAAACTGCACCAAAGGCATCTATCAACTCCTTAACATCTTCTCTTCAATAAATCTCGTGGTCCCTGGATATATCTTCTCAAAAAATTCCCTCTTTTCCCTTTCCAGCTCCTGCCAAAGGGGCTTTTTTCCACAAAGAAATAGTAGAAGTCCTCATAGGATATTGGGTCTTCGCATTCCAATTCATCCATCATGTCCTTGAGCCTTTTTAGATGTACCTGGTCTTCCCCAGCATAAACGGGCTCATGTCGCACTCAGGGGGATACCCCGCAAAAGCATCTAAACACTTTTGAGGCGCAGTTCGGACATTCAGGTGTTCCAAGCTGGCCAGGGCATCCTTCAGATATGGGTAATAGCGAACGTCTCCTATGGGCTCAAAGAGTAAAATGTCGTCATAGAACTGTGTATGTTTTGGATGGACAGAGATGATAAGATCATCGATCCCTTTATAGAGGCTATTAAGCCCCGGGAGCCTGAAAATGTGAAGAAACGAGTTCCTCCCACGCTCCAGGGAAAGGGCTGCAAGGCAGGACACCTCGGCAACCCTTTGGCCTTTCTCTCTAAAGGCATCGATCTTGTCCTTGTAGATGCTATCGCTTGGGAGCCCAAGAGAACTATCTTCGATGAGTGTGGATATACTTATGGGTTCCCCGCCCTCTTCCTCCAGAATGGCTACAGCAGTCCTGCTGGCAGGGAGGGCGTGAAAGACCGTATACCACATGCCTTCGGGCGGCCCCTGAATAAGGCCCACATCCCTGTATCTCTTGTATACCAACCTATAAGACTTCTCTTTTTGAGCCCTGTCGCAGGCAAACCCAACGCGAAAGCCCTGTCTTAGCGCACTGGTGGTGAGCTTAGAACGCTTGAGCCGGATAAATCGTCTTTGACGCATATAATCTGAGATAGAGCCATTTGTAAATTCTTTAATCATTATTTCTTTTTATTGTATGAATCGGATCTTATTCAAAAAATCATAAAGGATTTTTTGCCTTGTAATCTAGAAAACATGATGGTGCAAATCTTAATTTTTTGGTCCTCGGGTGTTGTCAACAAATAAAGTTGACCGGTTTTTTAGCAAATAAATTGTCCGCTTTTGTCTTTTCTTTTTCTTTAGGGAACCGCCCCGCC
>WFZZ01000046.1 GCA_015489315.1 Deltaproteobacteria bacterium
AAAATTTTTAAAAGGGAGTGTGAAATTATGAAAAGGATAATTTTCGCAATGCTTGTTATGGTTTTATTTTTCTCCAATGGTTCACTATTAGCCTTTACAATTGATGGTTCGTATTCGGACTGGGGTATTGACCCTGCAAACAGTCATTGGATACCGTGGGATTCCACCTCCACTAATCACGGAAGCTTGGGAAATCAAGAAAGGGGAAATACAATCTTTAATGGAAAGAGAATTTATTATTCCCTGGAAGATGCAGTTGGAACTGACAATGAAGGAAATTCAGGTTACGTAGAACCTGGATATGGCGGACAAGATTATGATGCTGAGGGAGCATATCTATATCTTACTGATGAATATCTTTTTCTTGGTATTGTGACAGGCTATCCGGAAAGTGGAATTTCATCTCATGATACTATCCCTGGTGATATCGCCTTTTTATTTACCGATCATTTGCCAAGTGATTCAGAGATCATAAGTACAGATTACCAGTATGGCCTGACTCTTAATGTTAATTCAAGGACGGGTTTTGTAAATCATGCTTTGTATAATGCCAGTGGCTGGGAAACAGGCCTTAGTAATTGGAGTGGCGCTGGTGGAGTGACTTTGATGACAGGTGGAACCCTTGTCTCAAATGATTCATCTAAGATTTTAGTGGAATATGGCACTGTCGATTCAACAATTCCAAGATACTTTATAGAGGCGAGACTTTCACGGGACCTTTTTGGATCAGACTGGGGACTTGGAAAATACGTTACCATACACTGGGCTCCAAGTTGTGCCAATGACCACCTTGAAGTAACAGCTCCTACACCTGTTCCAGAACCCGCAACACTTATTTTAATGGGTATGGGATTGATTAGCCTAGGTACAATATCCAGAAAAAGGATACTTTCTTAATATCCCCCAAACCCCCACTCCCTCTTTTAAGGGCCGCTTTTGAGTATCAAAAGCGGCCCTTTTCTTTCTTTTGAGAAAAAATTTGCTTTTTTAAAAAAGAAGTGAAGACTAGTTCTTATATATCCTTATTAAATAATTCTTAACAGGCTAATATCAAAAAATAATCTTTATAAAATAATATCTTGACATAAAAATGATTACAATGAATAATTATTCAGTTTTTTGGGGTTACACTTATAAAAAAATTGAAGGGAGAGTGAAATCATGGCTGAAAGCGGAAAAATTGAAAGTTTGTTGTCTGAACAGCGTGTCTTTCGTCCCTCTCGTAAGGCCCAAATGACAGCTCATGTTAAGAGCATGAAAGAATACAGGGAACACTACAAGAGGTCCATGGAGGACCCTGCATCCTTTTGGAGTAAAAGGGCCGAAGAACTCATTTCCTGGGACAGAAAGTGGAGAACAGTAGTAAGATATGATTTTCACAAGCCAAAAATTGAGTGGTTCATAGGTGGAAAATTAAATGCATCTTATAACTGCCTTGACAGACACTTAGAAGATGGAAGAAGGAATAAGGCAGCAATAATCTGGCAGGGAGAACCTGATGAAGACGTAAAGGTATATACCTACCAGATGCTCCACACAGAGGTCTGTAAGTTTGCAAACGTGCTTAAAAAACACGGTGTAAAGAAGGGAGACAGGGTTTCAATCTATCTTCCAATGATCCCAGAGCTTCCAATTGCCATGCTTGCCTGTGCAAGAATTGGGGCTATGCACAGTGTTGTCTTTGCAGGGTTTAGTGCCCAAAGCCTTCAAAACAGAATTCAGGATTGCCAGGCAAAGATACTTATTACAGCAGATGCGGTTCTCAGGGCAGGAAGGGTTATTCCCCTTAAGCCTAATGCAGACGAAGCCCTTAAAGAATGTCCAACTGTGGAAAAGTGCATAGTGGTAAAAAGGGCAGGAAATCAAATTGATATGAAAAAAGGCAGGGATTCTTGGTGGCATGATGAAATGGCTGCTGGTGACATCGATGACAAATGTGACCCTGTCTCAATGGGGGCAGAAGATGTACTTTTTATCCTTTATACAAGTGGAAGCACCGGAAAGCCAAAGGGAGTCATTCACACCACAGGTGGTTATCTCACCTATGCTGCCCACACATGTCAGTGGGTCTTTGACATGAAGGATGACGATGTCTATTGGTGTACTGCAGATATTGGCTGGATTACAGGCCATACCTACATCGTTTATGGTCCTCTTGCCCTTGGGGCAACATCCTTAATGTTTGAAGGTGTTCCGACCTATCCTGCTCCAGATCGCTTTTGGCAGATTGTAGAAAAGTTCAAGGTAAATACCTTCTATACCGCTCCTACTGTAATCCGCGCCCTTATGAGAGAAGGTGTAGAGTGGACTGAAAAGCACGATCTTTCGAGCCTCAAGCTTCTTGGCACAGTTGGAGAGCCCATAAACCCGGAGGCCTGGATGTGGTATCATCAGCATATTGGAAAGGGGAAACTTCCAATAGTTGATACCTGGTGGCAGACAGAGACCGGTGGAATACTCATTTCACCCCTGCCATTTGCAACTCCACTTAAACCAGGTTCGGCAACCCTACCTCTTCCAGGAGTTGAGGCGGATATCCTAAGAGAAGATGGAACAAGGGCAAGTGTCAACGAAGGTGGCCATCTGGTCATAAGACGGGCTTGGCCAGGAATGCTAAGAGGTGTCTTTGGCGACCCCGAGCGCTTTAAAAAGACCTATTTCAATCGGTTCCCTGGTGTGTACGATGCCGGAGATGGCGCAAGACGTGATGAAGATGGATATTTCTGGATCATGGGACGCCTTGATGACGTCATAAATGTTTCTGGTCACCGTATGGGAACTGCTGAAATAGAGTCAGCCCTGGTTGCTCATCCGGCAGTAGCTGAGGCAGCAGTTGTTGGTATGCCTCATCCAGTTAAAGGCCAAGCCATTTATGCCTATGTCACTTTGAAGGCTGGCGAAAAGGAAAGTGAAAAATTGGTCAAGGAACTTAAGACCTGGGTCAGAAAAGAAATAGGGCCAATTGCAACACCTGAAGTAATTCAGTTTGCATCAGGTCTTCCAAAGACTAGAAGTGGTAAGATCATGAGAAGAATACTCAGAAAGATAGCAGCCGGTGACTATAAAGACTTTGGTGATACATCAACCCTTGCGGATCCATCTGTTGTGGATCAACTCATTGATGCCAGAAAGGCCCTTTTAAAAGAATAGAATGAGAATCAGGCAACAATAATTTATGCCCAGAATTAATTAATAAAAAGGCCCCACTTTTTGGGGCCTTTAATTTTTATGGTGCGATATGACAGAAAAAAATAAAGATGTCCATTCGGTTTCCCCTCAGGTGGTAAAGGAATTTTTCAAAAACATCATTCCCTTTAAAGAGCTTGATGAAGATACAATTGAAAGGGTGGCCCAAAATTGCATTATAGACTTTTTCCCAAAGGGCACCATGATATTCAAGCAGGATGAAACTGAGGTTGAATATCTCTACATTATCCAGAAGGGTGGAGTAAAGATATATTTGAAAGACGAAGATGGAATGGTCACCCTGAAGGATTTTCGGGGTGAAGGGTCCTATATTGGAGCCCTCCCCATCATCCAGGGTACAAGGGCCAATTTAAATGTGGAAACAGTTGAAGATACCTTTTGTTTCCTTTTGAAAAAGGAGATATTTCTTGAACTAATTGAGGACAATCCAAAGTTTTCTCAATTTTTCTTGAAAAGCTTTTCTGAAAAATTCCTTCGAACAGCCTATCAGGAGCTTAGGCAACACAGAGTGGCCCCTAAAACAGAGGGAACATTTTTTATGTTTAGTGTTCCAGTTGAGGAACTGGTAAAAGGGGAACTTAAAACAATTCCAGAAAATGAAGAGATAAAAGTTGCTGCTGCCAGAATGGCCGAATATCACATAGGCTCTTTACTAGTTACCAATGAAAAAGGGGAAATAGTCGGAATAGTGACTGATAAGGATCTTCGGACAAAGGTAGTTGCCGAGGGGCGACCAGTGACAGAGCCTGTCAAGAACATAATGGTAAGCCCTGTGGAAAAGATTGCCGGCCATAAGGTCTGTTTTGATGCCCTTTTAAAGATGATGAGCAAACAAATTCATCATCTGGCAGTGGAAAAACAGGGAAAGATAATTGGGGTTGTGACCTCCCATGATATAATGGTCCTTCAGGGAAGCTCCCCCCTTTACCTTTTTAGAGAGATTGTAAGCCAAAGGACTATTGAAGGTCTTTATCCACTTTCTAAAAAGGTTCCATTAATTGTTAGAACACTCATTGAAGAAGGAGCCAAACCAAACAATATTACCCGGATGATTACAATCTTAAATGATCATATCCTAGACAGGCTTCTAACCCTGATGATTGATAAACATGGAGCACCTCCTGTCCCTTTCTGCTGGTTGCTCATGGGAAGTGAAGGCAGAAGAGAGCAGACCTTCAGGACAGATCAGGATAATGCCCTTCTCTATGAAGATACAGAAGATGAAAGGCTTAAAAAGGAGGCCCAAGAATACTTTTCAGCCTTTGGAAAAGAGGCAATAGAGCATCTGGTAAATTGCGGATATCCAAGGTGTCCGGGGGATATCATGGCCTCAAATCCAAAGTGGTGCCAGCCCTATTCCAATTGGCAAGGGTATTTTGACGACTGGATACTTCGTCCTGAGCCAAAACAGGTGCTTCATGCAACCATATTTTTTGACTTCAGACCAGGTTATGGAAAACTTGACCTTGGAATAAAACTTAGAGATCATCTTACTGAGATAGCAAAAAGGCAGGAAATTTTTCTACTCCATTTGGCCAAGAACTGCCTTGAAACAAGGCCACCTTTGACATTTTTCCGAAATTTTATTGTAGAAAAGGATGGAGAGCATAAAAATCGTCTTGATATAAAGAAAAGAGGACTTATGCCCTTTGTGGATTTTGCAAGGCTTATGGCATTAAAATTTGGCATAAAGGAGACGAATACCATTGAGAGGTTGAGGCTACTTTATGAGGCCGAACATATTTCAAAGGAGCTTTACACCGAAACCACTGAGGCATATGAATTTCAGATGCAAATAAGGTTTGTTCACCAATTACAGATGATGGAAGAGGGCAAACAGCCTGATAATTACATCAATCCCTCTGATCTCACTGACCTTGAAAAGCAGACCCTTAAAGAGGCATTTCAGGTTATTTCAAAGCTTCAATCCATAATAAAGGATATTTTCCCACTAATGTAATTTTTGAAGCTCCATACCATGTGGCCCTTTAGCCTTTGGCGTAAAATCCATCCTGTTCTTGAAGAAAATCGTCGTTTCTTTAAGGACTTTGATCAAACTAAGCCTCTTAATGAATATGAATTTGTAGTCTATGATTCAGAGCTAACGGGTCTAAATCCCAGAAAGGACGAAATTGTTTCCCTCGGGGCTGTAAGAATTAAAGATTTAAAGATAATTCCCAATGAAAATTTTTACTGTTTTGTAAAGCCAAAAAGGGGGCTTCCAAAGGATAGCACCCTTATTCATAAAATTACCCCTGAACAGATAAAAAATGCCCCTGCAATAAAGGAGGTTCTTGAGGACTTCATAAGGTTTTGTAATGGGGCATTGATAGTTGGGCATTATATTGATCTTGACATGGCCTTTATAAATAAGGTCACAAAGAGATATTTTGGCGGGCCAATGGCAAATCCCTGTATTGATACACTCCGTCTTGCCCAAGTGTATAAGGAGGAAGAGTGGGGAAATTACTATGATCAGTTTAATTATAACGTCTCATTCAATCTTTCAAATCTTGCAAAGGAATACGGGCTTCCAGAGTTTCAAGAGCACGATGCTTTAGATGATGCACTTCAGACTGCCTACCTATTTCTTTTTCTCGTAAGAAAATTAAAAAAAGGTGGGATTAATACCTTAAAGGATCTTTATATGGCAGGAAGAAGCTGGAGGTGGCTGTTCTAGCTTAAATAAATTTCTTTTAGGAGGTCTTATGTTTGATGCAAATAAGATATTAGGTGGTCTTTTAAAGGAAAGTCTTGGTGATACAGGCTCCCTTAGTGGAAAGGCCGGTCTTGCCATGGGGCTTCTTGGTGTTGCAATGGCTGCTGCAGAACATTTTATGGAAAGAAAAGACGTCCCTTTTTCAGAGAAAGGGAGCATGTCATCTCCACCACCACCTCCTCCTCCAAAAGGGAAAGATGTGCGTCATTCTCCTCCTCCACCTCCACCTCCTCCAATGAGCAACTTTAAAACAGATATAAATGAAAGGGAAAGGGCAATACTTTTGATTCAGGCAATGATTGCAGCTGCCAATGCAGATGGACTTATAGACCCAGAAGAAAAGAGGCGTATATTGGCAAAATTTTCCGAGCTAAACCTAACTCAGGAGGAGAGGGAATTTCTTGAAAGGGAACTATCCAATCCAAGTACCATTGACTATTTAGTTTTTAAAAGTAAGGGGAATAAAAGGCTTTCAAGGGAGATTTTTATGGTCTCTCTTCTAGCAATAGATATAGATACCCAGAAAGAGCATGATTATATAAATGAGCTTTCAAAAAGGCTTGGAATTGATGAAGAGACCAAAAGACAAATACTTGAACAATTAGGGATTAAGAAAATTTAGGAGGAAGATATGTCAACCTGGTATTTGAGCTATGATGGAAATCAATATGGGCCTTTTGATGAGGAACAGGCAAGGCAGCAAATAGCAACAAAGGGCTTCGATGGATACGCGTGGAAGGAGGGGTTTACAACATGGGTTCCAATCAGGGACCTTCCAGAACTTCTTTCACCTTTAAAAGAGCCTGCAGGTGCTCCTAAGACACCGCCAGTAGGCCCAGGAGGCATCAGCCTGGGCGCACGCCGCCTTCCACATGCAGATGAGATAGATTTTAAGATATTCGGTCATGAGATGCAGTTTGTGGAGATTGAGCTTGATCCAGGAGAAAGTGTGGTGGCCGAGGCAGGTGCCATGATGTATAAGGATCATCAGGTGGAGATGGAAACTATTTTTGGTGACGGCTCACGGAGCACATCCAGTGGCTTCATGGACAAGCTCCTTGGTGCTGGGAAAAGAATACTGACCGGAGAGAGCCTATTTATGACAATTTTTACAAATAGAGGCTCAGGTAAGGCTCATGTGGCCTTTGGCGCCCCTTTTCCAGGAAATATAATACCTGTTTCTCTTCCGGACATGGGAGGAACCCTTATTTGCCAAAAGGACAGTTACCTTTGCTCTGCAAAAGGTGTCTCAATTGGAATCTACTTTCAGAAAAGGATATTGACTGGCCTTTTTGGAGGGGAAGGTTTCATAATGCAAAAACTTGAAGGAGATGGCATGGTCTTTGTCCATGCCGGTGGCACAGTTGTGGAAAGGGAGCTTTCCCCAGGCCAGGAATTACATGTTGACACAGGGTGCATTGTTGCCATTGAGCCAAGCATTGACTTTGATATCCGGCAGGTTGGTGGAATCAAGACTGCACTTTTTGGCGGCGAAGGGCTTTTTTTTGCAAGACTTGTTGGCCCTGGAAAGGTATGGCTGCAATCCCTTCCATTTTCACGCCTTGCAGGAAGGATGCTTCAGGCAGCACCCCAACACGGTGGAAGCCAGGGTGAAGGCTCAATACTCGGAAGATTTGGAGATTTGCTTGATGGAGATTAACACTGTTTTTGCTTTTTTAAAATTCATGGGCCTTATAGCGCCCATGAATTTCCTCCAAGTCTATAATAGAGAAAAGTCATAATAAGAAAGGCAGCTAAATCAAATAAAAGCGTAACCCAATAGCTATTCGATACTGATAGGATTATAAGGATTGCCAAAAGGACCAGTCCATAAAGTATATATTTTCTAGAATCCAGTCTGTTTCCCCTTTGATATGCATTAAAGGGCCAATTCCAAAAGGCTGCAGCTAGGGCCATGTGATAAATTGAAATGAAAATATATGTCTCATTTATTCCAATTGCAGCACCAGCTCCGATAAAAAATATTCCCATAAATCCCAGGGCACCCAAAATTCCAGTGGATGCATAAAACAGAATTAAAGCCACCTTATCAAGCTCAATTTCGCTTAACTTTTGGTTTTCTTGGCTTGGTGCTTTTTTATGGAGATCCCTATCAGGTCTTTTCTTTTTTTTCTCTAAAGGCCTTCCACAATAAGGGCAAAAAATGGCATCCGGTGGTGTCTTTTTTCTGCAATATTTGCATTTAGTTTCCATGGTGTGCATTTTGTTTAAGGTAACAGTATTTGTCAATTTTTCTTTGGATAAATTATATAAAAGGCACTAAAGAAGAGGTTTGCAGTTGACTAAATACCCTTTAAGACTTTATCATTGTGTTCGCCCTTAAAGGGCAGAATTTTAGGCTTTTATTTATTTTAGGTCAAAATTCCAAATAAAATACTGTGAGGTAATCTAGTTACATGACAAAGGTAGAGATAGAATTAAATGGGCTTCCCTATATCCTTGAAACAGGAAAGCTTGCCAAACAGGCAAATGGAGCTGTTGTTGCAAGCCAAGGAGATACAGTGGTTCTTGCTACGGCAGTTAGCTCTGGAAAACCCAGAGAAGGGGCGGATTTTTTGCCCCTTATGGTCGATTATCAGGAAATGTATTACAGCTCTGGAAGAATTCCTGGGAACTATTTTAGACGTGAAATTGGAAGGCCCAGTGAAAAGGAGATATTGACCTCCAGATTTATTGATAGACCCTTGAGGCCTCTTTTCCCAGAAGGCTATAACTATGATACTCAGATAATTGTTTCAGCCCTTTCGGTTGATCCTGACATTGATGCAGATGTAATAGCCATAACAGCCGCATCTGCGGCATTGACGGTTTCAGATATCCCCTTTAATGGACCAATAGCAGGTATAAGGATTGGCCATATTGATGGAAAATACATCGTAAACCCAACCAAAAGCCAGTTGCTTGAATCGGATTTAAACTTGATAGTTGCAGTGTCTAAGGATGCCATTGTAATGGTTGAAGGATGTGCATCCATAGTCCCTGAAGAAGAAGTTCTTGATGCTATACTTTTTGCACAGGATGCAGCAAAACCACTTATCGAAATCCAGGAAGAATTGAGGGAAAAGGCAGGAAAGGAGAAATTTATTATCTCTCTCCCTGAAAAAAATGAGGAGCTTGAAAAAAAGGTTAGGGAACTTGCCTTTACTGAACTGGAAACAGCCCTTTCCATTCCCACCAAGGTAGATAGAAATCACGCCATAAAGCGTCTCTTTGAAAGGGTTACAGAAGAGCTATCCCTTTCCTTCCCTGATTCTGAAAAGGAGATCGCTGGCATATTGAAGGACCTTGAAAAGGAAATAATGAGGGCTTTTGTGTTAAGGGAAGGAAGGCGTATTGACGGAAGGGCCTTTGATGAAATAAGACCAATATCCTGTGAAGTGGGAGTGCTTCCCAGAACTCACGGTTCTGCTACCTTTACAAGGGGCGAGACCCAGGTCCTTGCAGTGACCACCCTTGGTTCTTCAGAGGATGAGCAGCGCATTGAATCTCCTTCGGGCCAAGAATTTAAGCACTTCATCCTCCATTACAACTTCACCCCCTTTAGTGTAGGCGAGGTAAGACCTTTAAGGGGGCCGGCAAGAAGGGATATAGGCCACGGCGCCCTTGCCGAAAGGGCCTTGGCTGCAGTGGTTCCCCTTCCTGATGACTTTCTTTATACCATAAGGGTAGTATCCGAGGTCCTTGAGTCCAATGGTTCCTCTTCAATGGCCACTGTATGTGGAGGGTGTCTTTCTATGATGGATGCAGGAGTGCCTATAAGAGATATGGTTGCAGGGATTGCAATGGGCCTCATTTATGATGAAGAGACAGGAAAAGCAGTCATTCTTTCAGATATCCTGGGTGATGAAGATCATCTGGGAGATATGGATTTTAAGGTTGCAGGAACCCAGGAAGGTGTTACTGCCCTACAGATGGATATAAAAATAAAGGGCATTACCAAGGAGATACTGCAAGATGCCCTTAAACAAGCAAAAAAGGGCAGGGAATATATCCTTTCAAAGATGCAGGAGGTCATATCAAGACCCAGGAAAGAGCTTTCCAAATATGCTCCAAGGGTTACAAATATCTCAATAAGTCCTGAAAAGATAAGAGATCTTATTGGTCCTGGTGGAAAGACAATTAAGGCAATCATTGCTGATACTGGCGCAAAGATAGATATAGAAGAGACAGGTGAGGTTCATGTTTATAGCACTTCACCTGAGGCGGCGGAAAAGGCAGTTAAAGAGATTGAAAGGATCACCAAGGTTCCAAAGGTTGGAGAGGTCTATGAGGGCAAGGTAAAAAGAATCGTTGATTTTGGCGCATTTATAGAGATACTTCCTGGCACAGATGGGCTTCTTCATATCTCCCAGATAGATAACAGAAGGATTAATAACATAAGAGATGTCCTTAAAGAAGGAGATACCGTCAAGGTCAAGGTCATAGAGATTGATGACCAAAATAGAATAAAGCTCAGCAGAAAGGCTCTCCTTTAAGGGTTATGGAAAGGGGCCATTTTCAAAAATCCACCTTGGCAAATGGCATCCGGGTTCTTACAGAGAGGATGCCAGGAAGCAGAGCAGTTTCTGTAGGCATCTGGGTGGCAACAGGGAGTAGGGATGAACCCGGTGAGCTTTCAGGAATATCCCATTTTATTGAACACATGATATTTAAAGGCACAGAGGAAAGAAGTGCCCTTGATATTGCAAAGACCTTTGATCGGCTAGGCGGTTTTTCAAATGCTTTTACTTCAAAGGAAACCACCTGTTTTCATGCAAAGGTCCTTGACTCCCACCTTGACATAGTGCTTGAGCTTTTGTCAGACATTTTTCTAAATTCTGTCTTTGACCAGATGGAGGTTGAAAGGGAGCGCCTTGTAATCCTTCAAGAGATAAGCATGGTGGAGGATTCACCCGATGAGTGTATTCACGAGCTATTCAATGAGAATTTCTGGAAGGGAAATCCAATAGAACGATCTATCCTCGGGACTCCTGAGACTGTATCCCGTATCGGATCAGAAGATTTGAGGGGTCACATGAGGCGCTTTTCAGATGGGGAAAGGGTCCTTATTTCGGCAGCAGGAAATATTGAACACGATAAATTTTGTAAAGAAATTGAAAGACTTTTTTCCAGTGCAATCTCCAGGAAAGAACCCATTAAAAGGGTTCCTCCAAGGGCAAACTTTGGCTGCTTTGTTAGGCAAAAGGACCTTGAACAAAGCCACTGTCTTTTGGGCCTAAAGGGGCCGTCTTCAAGGGATGGTGAAAGATACAAAGCCCTTGTAATGAACGTAATTCTTGGTGGGTCCATGAGTTCAAGGCTTTTTCAGGAAATCAGGGAAAAGCGCGGGCTTGCCTATGCAGTCTATTCCTTTGTATCCACCTTTCAGGATGCAGGAACCATTGGCATCTACGCAGGAGTATCTCCTGAAAATACATCAAAGGTGGTGGAACTCATAATGAAGGAGCTCGAAAACCTTTCAAGGGAAACCATCAGCGAGGCAGAGCTTCAGGCAGCTAAGGACAATATCAAAGGCGGACTCCTTTTAAGCGCCGATAACACCGATTCCAGAATGACTAGGATTGCAAGAAACGAGATAGACCTTGGAAGGTATATTTCCTATGAGGATGTGGTTTCTGAAATAGATAAAATAACGATTTATGATGTCAAAGACACCGTTAAAAAATATCTTGATGAAGGGATTGCCCTGACTTTGCTAGGGCCAATAAAAGATAGGGAGATTTCTTATTGCAAGAAGATAATTGGTCTTACATAGAAGTTCAGGTCAAAAGACTTCCCCATTCCAAGGGACTTGATCTTCCAAAATATATTACAGAGGGAGCTTCAGGCCTAGATCTTTTTGCTGCCATTGATGATGTCCTGGATATTTCCCCAGGGGATATTGTCATGGTTCCAACAGGCCTTTGTGTTTCCATTCCAACAGGTTTTGAGCTGCAAATAAGGCCAAGGAGCGGGCTTGCCATAAAACATGGGATTACTGTGGTAAATGCGCCTGGGACAATTGATTCAGACTATCGTGGTGAGATAAAGATAGGGCTTATAAACCTTTCAAAAGTCCCTTTTCGTATTGAAAGGGGAATGAGGATTGCACAGGCGGTCCTTTCAAGGGTTTACAGGCTTTTCTGGGAAGAAAGAGATGTGCTTTCTAACACAAAAAGGGGCTCAGGAGGCTTTGGTCATACTGGAGTTAAGTAAATAATAGGCACCTCCAAGTATTCCCAGATAGGGTTCGTCCACAACGAAAATGGGATAATCCCTTAAGACCTTTTCCATCCTTCCCTTTTTTAGATACGCCTCAATGAAATCGGATTCCTTTAAGAAAAAAAGTATGTGCCTTATAATACCCCCTGAGATATATATTCCCCCTTGTGGAAGGGTTTTTAGGGCAAAGTTTCCTGTCTCCTGGCCATAGATCTTGCAAAAGAGAAGGAGGGCCCTTTTGGAAATCTCATCTCCTTCTTTTGCTCCCTGGGTAACTTCAGAAGGTACTTTTTTGAAAGAAGCCTTCCCTTCTTTTTTTGAAAAAAACTCATAAAGGTCCAGAAGGCCCTTACCAGATAAGATTCTTTCATGGCTTACATGTCCGTATTTTTCTCTTAAAAAGCGCAAAAGCTCGATTTGTACTTCATCTTCTGGAGAAAAGCTTGTATGTCCACCTTCTGTCCTTATGACCTTCCACTTTCCTTTACTGCAAAAGACAAGTATTGCCTGGCCAAGCCCTGTTCCTGCACCAAGGACTATTTTAACGCCCTTTAAGGAGTGCTTTCCGTCTTTAAGGGTGACAAGCCTTTTTTCATCAACGGCCAATAAGCCATAGGCACTTGCCTCAAAGTCATTTAAAAGGGCACATTTTGAAAGCTTAAACCTTTCAATGAGATCCTTTTTTGAAACGACCCAGGGAAGATTGGTTCCAAATATCTTTTCATCTTCAAGGACTCCTGCCGCACAGATTACAATTTGTTTGGGAAGAGCTCCTTTTATCTCCTTTGAAAAGACCTGAAGGAGTTCGGTGCATGAGGTAAACTGGCTTGTTGGATAGATTTTGAGAAATTTGATCTCAAGGTCTTCCAGAATGGCCACCCTTGCATTGGTGCCGCCAATATCCGCACTTAAAATCTTCACTTTTCTTCCTGAACAAATTCAGGCCATCCAATGGGGATGCAAAGAACAGGGCAGGGAAGAAGCCTCACAACCTTTTCAACAGTGCTTCCAAAAAAAATCTCTTCAATGGTTCCCCCCTTTCCCTGGCTTCCATAGCCACCCATGAGAATAAGATCCACCTGAAAATCCCTTGCCTTCATGGCTATTTCCTGAAATGGCGGTCCAACTGAAACTAAGGTTTCCCTTACAATATCCCTTCCGTCCCATCCGTTTAAAAATCGTCTGAAGGACTGTTTGGCCTGGTTTGTAAGCCTTTCAAGAACCTTTTCTATGGGATCCTTTGAATATTTTGAAAAATGTGCTGCTTCCCTGTTGTCAATTACATGTAAAAGTATAAGTCTTGCATCAAACCTTTCGGCGAACTTTTTGGCATAATCAAGGGAGTTTCTCGCACATTCTGAAAAGTCAGTTGGAACAAGGATAAGTGATATATCCATAGTGATTCACCTGTCTTTTTTTAATATTTTTTAGATCAATTTTAGAAAACTTGATCAAAAATAGCTACTCTGATTTATGCTTGTTTAAAATTCAATAACTAGATAAAAATTGTAATATCTGTAACATCTGAACAAAAAAATCATAAATTTTTACCTAAAATTCAATACCCCTTTGGGCCCTGATTCCATCTTTAAAGGGGTGCTTAATTTCATGCATTTCTGTGACTAGATCAGCAAGGTCTATAAGTTTTTGGGGAGCATTTCTTCCAGTGATTACCACATGGCAATGAACAGGCCTTTTGGTCAGTGTTTCTATAACATCTTTCAGTGAAACCATAGAATAGTTAATGGCATAGGTGAATTCATCTAGAATCACCATGTCAAAATCACCAGATAGTATTAAATTCTTTGCATGTCGCCAGGCCTTTTGAGCTGCCTTTTCATCCTTAGACAAATCATCTGATTTCCATGTAAACCCCCTTCCCATTACCTTAACATCAATGAGATCACTAAAGCGTGAAAGGGCCTTTATCTCCCCGGTCTCTTTAGTGCCCTTGATAAACTGAATAAAGGAGATTTTCATGCCATGGCCTGCTGCCCTTATTGCAATCCCTATTGCGCAAGTGGTCTTTCCCTTGCCATTCCCTGTAAAGATAATAAGGAGTCCTTTTTGGCTTTTGAATTTCATAAAATGGCTTTAGTGAGCAAATTTCTTGTTAAATTCTACAATCTCCTCAAACCTGACACCATTTCCGCCAAAAATATCAAGGGCGCTTCCAATGGTAAGGTCAAGTTTGCCCTTACCCTTTTCTAGGACCAGGTATGCATCATCAATGGATTTTGCTCCTCCTGCATAGGTCGTGGGAATAGGGGTGATATCTGATAAGAGTTCAATAAGCTCTTCATCCACTCCCTGGCACTTTCCTTCAACATCAACACCATGAACCAGGAATTCATCGCAATATTTGGATAGACTTAAAAGCACATCCCTTTCAATAAAGACCTTTGTAAATTTTTGCCATCTGTCTGTCACGATAAAGTATTTTCCATTCCTTTTTCTACAGCTTAGATCAAGGACAAGCCTATTTTTCCCTACTGTTGAGCTAAGGGCCTTAAGCCTATCCCAGTCAAGGACTCCATCATAGAAACAAAAGGATGTAACAATCACATGGGTGGCCCCTTTTTTTAACCAAAAAAGGGCATTATCAAGATTAATCCCGCCACCAATCTGCATCCCGTTAGGCCAGCCCTTAAGGGCGTCAATGGCTGCCTCATCGTTCCCCGGGCCTAGCATTATAATGTGCCCGCCAACCAAGTTATGCTCCTTAAAGAGCTTTGAATAAAAGGAAGGCGGTTTTTCAGCCACAAAATTCTCCCTTGGTCCTTTTCCGCTGTCCTTAAGGGTTGAGCCCACTATCTGTTTAACTTTGCCCTGGTGTAGATCAATACAAGGGCGTATCCTCATTTGTCCTCCTTTGGGTCTGCCTTCAAATGGTGATGGTCCCTACCAAGAAAGAAATTTATCCAGGAAGATTGCAATTCAAGGCCCCAGTCCCTTGGGGGAAGGATGTCAACATCCTTAAAAAGTTCATCTAATGAGTTTCTTTTTCTGTTATATTGCCGTACAAAAAGGCATCTTTTCTTTTTTCCCCAGACCTCACACCATCCGTCTTCACTGCCTCCACAGGGGCCATTTATTAGCTTTTTTGCACATTGGGACTGAGGGCACAAAAAATCGAGCTCCCCTAGATAACAGTCACCGCAGCGTTTACAGTCATACAAAAATTCTTTTATAAAATATTCAAAGGCGGAAAATCCACTGGCCCGTCCTGTCCTTTCAAAATAGGCAGCAATCTTTTGGGCCATATTGAAAAGCCCTTTTCCAGGCTCAAAAAATGCCCTGTGAATTGCCCTTCCAAAAAGAAGGGACAGTGAAAGGGAAGTTCTCGATGACTTTTTCTTTTTTATTTCCTTTGAATTTAGGGGCGTATCCTTTTCTTTTTCAAAAAGAAAAAACGACCATTCCTCTTCAAAGTAAAATTCTTCCAGAAAATCCTTCCAGCTTTTTGAATATTCTTTTGAAAGTTCTATTACCCTTTGGATATCTTCATATTTTAGGCCCGGACCGCTAAGGTGAATCCCCTGATAGCCTATGCCGCCTAAAAGGGCGACAAGCTTTGCTGCCCGTTCAAGCCTTTTTATTTTATCTTCCTCGTCTGAACATGCCTCAATCCTTTCAAGAAGCCTTTTTGGCATGGTACAGCCAGGGATAATGCCCCTATAAATTATCCTTGAAAGCCTTTTGTCAGGAATAAGGACTGTTCCAACCAGAGGAACCTTCAGATCCAAAAGATCGAGGAGTTGTCTCAGTTCATGGTATTTTCTTATACAATAGCCCATCTGGGTGATAACAAATCTTGCCCCTGCCTTTATCTTCCTTTTTAGTTTCAGATATTGCTGGACCTGCTCTGCCTCTGTCCTTTTAAAGGGGCTTACTACACAGCCGGCAAAAAAGTTCATGGGAGGAAGCTTTATTCCACCCCCAGGGGCCTTGCTATGGATCACAAGCCCCCTTTTTATCTCTTCTATCATCATTAGGACAAGGACAGAATCAAGATCAAAGACGGGCTTTGCCCGACCTTTGTAGCCATAGCGTGGATAATCTCCTGTTAGGACCAAAAGGGTATTAAGGCCGTTTCTATCAAGCTCAAAGAGCTCGCTTTCTATAAGATTTCGATTCTTATCCTTGCACGAAAAGTGGATAATTGGCTCTATTCCAAGGGCCTTTATTTCAACTCCAAGGGCACGAGGGGTAAGGGCAGGGTGGCCACCGGCGTTATCGGTGATAGAGAGGGCGCAAATTTTTTTTGATTTTGCCGCTTCTTTTGAAAAGGCTATTATCTCATCTAGAGCCTTTCCCTTAGATGCCCTTGCAGGCACAAGTTCAAAGGTAAAGACAAGATGTTCAAAGGGAGTAGAACCATCTTTTTTTCTTTTTTGAAAGGCCCTTTCAAGGTTTTTCCGAAGCATCTAACCGGCCTTTGACCTGAGTCTCCTTTTATCTCCCACACGAATGGTAACCTTTTTTGAATCAAGATATTCAAGAAGGGGGATCATGTACTTTCTAGATAGCCCACCAGTTAGCTTTCTAAATTCAGGAACTCCCATTTCCTCATTGCTTTTAAGATAGGAGATCACCCTTTTTTCTATTTCCTCCACTGCATCTCTGTGATAAAAGAGCCCGTCCTTCACCTTTATAAGCCTTCCTTCACGAAGCAAAAGCCCAAGGACTTCCCTTGATGCCTCCTTTTCTCCCTGATCCTTTGTGATTCTATTTATTGCATCTTCAAGGGAAGGGGGACTTAGTCCCCCATTTTTGAAAAGCTCCTCCATTTCCTTTTTGAGCCTTTCTTCATCTTTCCTTAAAAGAACCTTGTGGGTGGAAAGCCTTATGCTTTCCTTCCCTACCACAACCCTTCCTTCCTTTGAAAGCTCTTCCAGTACTCGGTTAAATATTCTTTGAACAGGAAGCCTTGTAACAGCTTCAGATGCGGGCACAAAGGAGCGCTCTATATGGCTTGGAAATAGTTTTGATTTTAGCTCTTCCTTTGGCATGGCCTCAACAAGGGGCCTTTCCTTGTGGTATTCATCAAGGAGCTTTAGTGCCTTTTCCTTTAGATCCTCGAGGACCTTTGATGAAATAAAGATGTTGTCCTGGCTCAGTTTAACAATCCTTTTTTTACCTAGAAGGGCGTCTAGCTCTTTTTTCAAAGGCTTTCCATATAGACCACTTCTTATTGAAAGCTCTTCTTGGGTTAATCCTCTTATCCCAGCATTTTTTAGATGAAGAAGGATAATGTCCTCTTCCTTTCCCTTGGAAAGGACCTTAAGCTCATCCCACATCCAGTCTTTATGTCTTTTTCTTCGCCTTGGAAGTGGGTTTAATATCCTGCCGCCTCCTATTGTCCTTATGGGTGAATAGGACCTTATGACATATCTGTCTTCAGGAAGGCAGGCAACAGGCTCTTCAAGCTTTATCTGGCAGTAGTATGTTGCCCCTGGCTCAATCTCGTCTTCTTTTAAAAGTATCCTTCCGATTACCTCTGCAGTTCCTACATGAAGTCTAACTGGTGTCCTGTGTTTAAGGGGTTTTTGGGCACTTTTTAGATAGTAAAATTCAAGGTCTAGTAAGTAGCTTGGCTTGAGTGCCCCAGGAGTGGCCACAACCATTCCTCTCTGGACTTCTTCCTTTGTAACTCCCTGTAGATTAAGGGCGGTTCTAAGCCCTGGAACAGAAGTTTCCCGTGGCTCCCCATGTATCTGTATTCCTCTTACCCTGCTTTCAATACCTGGCGGATATATCCTTACCTCGTCCCCCAGATTTATTGTGCCTGAGATGGCCGTCCCGGTAACAACCGTGCCAAAACCCTTCATGGTAAAGGATCTATCAACTGGGAGTCTAAAGGGGCCTTTCGCCTTCCTTGCAGGTATCTTTGAAATCATTTCATCAAGGGTCTTTAAAAGCTCATCCAGACCTCGGCCGGTTACTGCTGATACAGGGATGATTGGAGCGTTCTCAAGAAATGTTCCCTTTAAAAAGGAACTCACATCATCTTTGACGAGTTCAAGCCATTCTTCATCCACCATGTCAATCTTTGTAAGGACAACAAGGCCATATTTGACCCCGAGGAGCTGACAAATTTCAAGATGCTCTTTTGTTTGGGGCATTACACCTTCATCTGCAGCAATTACTAGGGCCACAAGGTCAACACCTGCAACACCTGCAACCATGTTCTTAACAAAGCGTTCATGCCCAGGGACATCTATGACACCAACAGATTGCCCAGAGGGAAGCTCAAGCCTGGCAAAGCCAAGCTCAATGGTGATACCACGCTCTTTTTCTTCCTTGAGTCTGTCTGTGTCTGTGCCAGTAAGTGCCTTTACTAGAGTGGTCTTTCCATGATCTATGTGACCTGCTGTGCCAATGATGATGGTCTTGGTATCCAATATTTTTACCCCCGGGTATTCTACTAGCTTACCTTTGCACCTGGCTCCGTATCCTTTGATATCTCAAGGAGATGAAGACCTGAGGTATCCTTTGCCACAAGAAGCATTCCCTTAGATTCAACCCCTCTAAGCTTTACGGGTTTTAGGTTGGAAACAACTACAACCTTTTTCCCAATGAGCTCATCTGGCGAAAATGCCTGAGCAATTCCTGCAACAATTGTCCTTTCATCAGGGCACCTTACCCTAAGGACAAGGAGTCTATCTGCATTCGGGTGTTTTTGGGCATCAACTATTTCTGCAATCCTTAGATCAACCTTTGAAAAATCATCAATTGTAATGACTGAGGTCTTTTCTTCCATCTTTTTTCCCTTATCCACCTTTTTATCCTTTTTTTGAGCCTCCTCCTTTGCCTCTTTTTTTGAGGGTCCTATCCTTGGAAAAAGATGTTTCACCTTTTTAGTCCCCGTTCCTGAAATAAGCCTTCCCCAAAAAAGCCCTTCCTTTGAAAGCTCTTTTTCTTGATCCATGCCAAGGGACTCAATTATCCTTTTGCTTGCCTCAGGCATTACAGGGCTAATCATGACTGCTGAAAGCCTCAAGGTTTCAAGTAGGGTATAAAGCACATCATCAAGAACCTTTGAGTCTTTTTCTTCTTTAAAGAGCGCCCAAGGTGCGGTCTTATCTATGACCTTATTTGCAAGGTTAAGGACCTTCCAGACCTCAGAAAGGGCGCTATGAACGCTGAAAGAATCCATTAACTCCTTCCATTTTGCAACAAGGCCTTTTGCTTCGTGCCTTAGTTCATCCTGAGGCCCATCAAGATTTCTTTCTTCTGGAACAAGGCCCTTTCTGTATTTTTGAACCATTGTTATGGATCGGCTTAAAAGGTTTCCAAGGTCATTTGCAAGGTCTGCATTTATCCTAGTCACAAAGGATTCGTAACTAAAGTTTGCATCAAGGCCAAAGCTCATTTCTCTCATAAGGCAGTATCTGGTTTGATCCACACCGAAATTATCCACCAGCCACTTTGGCCTTATTATATTTCCAAGGCTTTTTGACATCTTTTCTTCTTTGATTCTCCAGTATCCGTGCACATGTAGGCTTTTATAGGGAGAAAGGCCAATGGCATGAAGCATGATTGGCCAGTAGATGCCGTGAGGCTTTAAAATGTCCTTTGCAATTACGTGATGGGTAACCCCCCAGAACCTTTTAAACCTTTCCCCTTCTGGGTAATCAAGGCCTGTAAGGTAGTTAATGAGTGCATCAAACCAGACATAAGTTACAAACCCTTCGTCAAAGGGAAGGGGTATTCCCCAGGAAAGGCGGGATTTTGGCCTTGAGATACATAGATCTTCAAGAGGGTCCTTTAAAAAACTAAGTACCTCGTTTTTGTATCTTTTGGGCTGAATGAATTCTGGGTTCTTTTTAATATGGTCAATTAGCCAGTCCTGGTACTTGCTCATTAGGAAAAAATAGTTTTTTTCCTTAAGAGGGGTTGGCTCAACCTTATGATCTGGGCATTTACCATCCTCAAGTTCCCTTTCAATTAAAAAGCGTTCACACCCAAAGCAGTAAAGCCCCTCGTATTCACGAAACTCTATATCCCCTTGGTCATAGACCTTTTGTAAAATAAGCTGAACTGTTTTTTTATGCTCTGGATCAGTGGTCCTAATAAATCTGTCAGGCACTATGTTTAAAAGGGGCCATGTTTCCCTGAACTTTTGGCTAATTATATCGGTGTATTCCTTTGGGCTTACCCCCATTTTTTTTGCTGCCTGGACAATCTTATCTCCATGTTCGTCGGTCCCTGTAAGAAAGAAGGTCTCTTTACCTATTAGCCTATGAAATCTTCTCTGGACATCTGCCACAACGGTCGTGTAGGCATGACCGAGGTGTGGCTCTGCATTTACATAATAAATAGGGGTAGTTATATAAAATCGTTCATCCATTTTCCTTATCCTTTGCCGTTTCTATCTCTATCCTGCTCCTTTTTCCTCTTCTTATTTAAGGCCTTTTTCCCTGTCTCCTTCTTTTTTGAAGCCCTTTGTTTTTTGCTCTTTTGTTTTTGAGTCCTTTTCTTTTTATCCCTTTTGGCACAGGCCTTTTGTCTAGGCTGTTGCTTTTCTTCCCTTTTTATGGGTTCAGAAACATCTTTTTCCTCTATTTTATGTTTTTCAGCCCTTTCATCTTCTTCTTCTGCCTCGATTTCATCAAGCCCGAATTTACCCAAGGAAAATTCGTCCTTTTTAGGTTCTTTCTTTTTACCTTCCAATTCATCAATGGTATATTCCACAATACTTCCATCTGGCATTGCAACAGTCACGGCCTGTCTAAAGATATTTTGCCTTATGACCTTGCCCTGTCCGCTAGGGGTCTCACAGGCCTTTCCAAGGCTTGGAAGGCTTTGTGACATCTCTTTGTAGGTCTCGTATTCATAGGTTAGGCAGCAAAGAAGCCTACCACAAAGCCCTGATATCTTGTTGGGATTAAGGGGAAGATTCTGGGTCTTTGCCATCTTAATGGAAATGGAATCAAAGGTGGTGAGAAAGCTTGTACAACATATTTCTCTTCCGCAACAGCCGATTCCACCTACTAGCTTTGCCTCGTGCCTTATTCCAATCTGGCGCATTTCCACCCGCATCCTAAGTCTTTTTACAAGCTCTTTTACAAGCTCTCTGAAATCTACCCTGCCGTCTGCTGAGTAGAAAAAGATGATCTTGGACTTGTCAAAGAAACACTCCACTCGTATTAGTTTCATCTTAAGTCCAAGCTTGTCTATTAGTTCTTGGCAGGTTGCCCAAGAGCTTTGCTCAAATTCTATGTTCTTGTAATAGTCTTCTATTTCACTTGTAGTTGCCAGTCGTTCAACAAACGGAGGGATTGATTTTTCAGGAAGCTCCAAGGTAATGGGCTTTCCAACTACCTGTCCAACCTCTATTCCATGGTCAGTCGGAACCACAACCCATTCCCCTTCCTTTATGTCAATATCTCCTGCACAATAGGTTAGGGGCATGGTTTCAGGCCTGAGCCTTACGTGGCAAATTACACATCTTTTTCTGTTTTCTAGTTGTTGCTGTTCACTCATTGTCTCTTTGATGTTTTATCCAAAATATAAGGAGATTATCTGCCAGCATGTCAATTTTTACATTTCGCTTAAGCATCATGTCACATTCTTTTAATCGTTTTTCAAAAGACTTTAAGGTATCACAATTTAGTTTACGAGCCAACTTTCCGATTTCTTGAAAGTATCTGTCATTTAAAATGTTTTTTGAAATTTTTTCCCTTTGTTTTTCATGACCTTCATTTATTAAAATATAAAGATCCCTTACTATGATATTAAAAATCAATAAAAAGGCCCTTAAAGATTCCCTAGAGCTTGCTGCAAGCTCTTCCACCTC
>WFZZ01000047.1 GCA_015489315.1 Deltaproteobacteria bacterium
TACCAAAGGTAATGGAACCATGAAAAAGGACATTCCAATTGACGAAAGGATCATCTTTGCCCTGGACGTACCCACCCAGGATGAGGCCTTAAGGTGTGTGGATGCCCTTGGAGGCCATATAAGGTTTTTCAAGGTGGGGCTTGAACTTTTTTTGGCAGGTTGTTGGCCCATTGTGGATGAGATATTGTCAAGGGGCTATAGGGTAATGCTTGATCTTAAATTTTTTGATATTCCGGAAACAGTAAAAAGGGCTGTCAAAAAGGTCAGCGAAAAGGGCGTCTTTTTTACAACCGTTCATGGAAATTCGTCAATAATAAAGGCCGCAAATGAGACCAAGGGAGAAGTAAAACTTCTTGCAGTAACGGTCCTTACATCCTTTGACAATGCAGCCATGAGAAAAATGGGCTTTAACCGTTCGGTAGAAGAGATAGTCCTTGAAAGGGCAAAAGAGGCAATAGGTCTTGGCTCAGATGGAGTTGTTGCATCTGCAAGGGAGGCCCATCTTTTAAGAAGGGAGCTTGGAGAGGACTTTTTTATTGTAACCCCTGGAATAAGGCCGGATACGGGAAAAGAAACCGTTGATGATCAAAAAAGGATTACAACGCCCTTTGAGGCCATAAAGGGCGGTGCCGACTACCTTGTAATAGGCCGTCCAATAAGAGAGGCAAAGGACCCTATTAAGGTCATAAATCTTATAAAGGAAGACATCAAAAGGGCCTTGTGAAAGGGGCCTTAAATCCTTTTTAAAAGGGATTTGACCCTTCCCTTAATAAGCCTAAGGGGGTTAAAGGTGATGGGCTCAAGGCCATCTGTGAGTCTAAAGGACTCCTTTAAGATGATGTCCCTTGGAGCAAGGAGCGGAAAAAAGATATCCTCCTTTCTTGAGCCCCTAATCTTCATTTTCCTTGAGACCTTCCAGATGGGAATCTGGTCTACATTTACACCCAATATCAAATAGCAGGCCGTATCCACTGCAAAGGGGGAATTTGAAAGGGCAAAAAAGGCGGTTTCAATGGGGCTTCCACCTGTTGGCCCGTCCTTATGCATGGAAAGGGATGCATCAACAAGTGTAATGACCCTTGGAAATAGCCTTGCTATCTCAATGATAATCCTTGAAAATAAAATTCTATCCTTTCCATAAAGTGTGTGATAAAGGGCCTTTCTGTGACCCACTACTGTTCCATAGAGGTTTTTGACACCACAGGTAATTCCCATCTGGCAATGGACCTTAAGCCTTGGAATATTGACTATGAGGTCCTTGTTAAGGGCATCATTTGAGACGCCTACAAATATTCCGCAAGGAAGCCTTATCTTTTGGGGATCTGAAAGATTCTTGATTTTCGCCCCCATCTCTAAAAGCCTTTCAAATATCCCCATTGAACGCAATACCTTTTGGGTATTTCCAAAGGCAGGAGAATCCCCTACAGTAACCCTGGCACCTTGGTTTAAAAGATATTCAGCTGAAGAAAGGATCACTTCAGCCGATGTGACAGCAAGCCCATCCCTTGGCTTTAAAAGATTGGGTTTAAGAAGGATATTTTTTCCTAAAATGTCTTTATGTTTTAATCCCAGGGAAAGGAGTGATTTTACACACCTTGAGACGGATTTTTCATCAAGGCCCTTTGGCCTTTTTAAGAAAACAGGGATCCTTTCCATTGACTTAAATTCTTGTTGTTAACCCCTCTCCGTGTTAATTCTAATGCCTTAAAAGACATCGGCTTATGGAAAGATAATTTATCATGGAAAAAATAAAAAGGGTCCTTTGCCTTTCAAGGGAATATGGTGGATTAGCAGGAGCAGGCGGAGTAAAGGACGTAGTAAAAGGTCTTTGCCATGCCCTTTGTAAAAAGGGGATTGAGACATATCTTGTTTTACCCAGGTATGGATTCCTTGACCCTGAAGCTTTTGGTTTTTCAAGGGTAAAAGATATTACCTTCAAGGTGGATATGAACTATGCCCATGAGGAAAGGCTCGAGGAGGTAGGCTTTTGGCAAAAAGATATAGAGGGCCTAAAGGTATTTTTGATTGAATCAGAAAGATTCTCTGAAAAAATGGGCATCTATACCTATACCTCAAGGGATGAAGAGCTTGACCCCAACAAAAAAAGGGGGGTTGGCCACATCGATTACTTTGCCATGAACTGCCTTCATCAAAAGGCTGCCCTTGGGCTTTTTTTGGCCCTTGGAATAAAACCCGATA
This sequence comes from Deltaproteobacteria bacterium, assembly GCA_015489315.1. Classification (GTDB taxonomy): domain Bacteria; phylum Desulfobacterota; class Dissulfuribacteria; order Dissulfuribacterales; family QOAL01; genus JAADCZ01. Next base: position 2,200 of record WFZZ01000047.1, read on the forward strand.
TAATCCATTGCCACGACGGCCATACAGGCATAACCCCTGCCTTTATCAGGGAGATGGATGGATTCAGACAGTTTTTTTTAAAGACCTCAACCCTCCTTACAATCCACAATGCAGGGGTTGGTTACCATCAAGAGGTTTCTGATCTTCCCTTCGCCAAGGCAAATACCAACCTTCCCTGGAGGGTTATTTATCACGCACTTTTGAATGGGGCCTTTGATCCTCTTCTAGTTGGCGCAAGTTATGGCCTTGTGAATACAGTAAGTGAACACTACGCCAGGGAGCTTCAGGAAACAGAGCTTGATGCCCTTACCGGCTGGCTTGGACATGCCCTTAAGGATAGAGGAATAAGGCTTTTTGGAATTACAAACGGGATTGATGTGGATGAATACAACCCTGAACATGGTGAAAAGATCGGTCTTACCTGTTCCTTTTCATCTTTAAAGGGGGATTTCAGGGAAAAGGTCAATTGCAAGAAGGCACTTTTAAGGCTCCTTTCTTCTGGAGATGCTGCCATAGAGTTCATGGCAGGTCCCTTTAAGGATGTCAAGGTTTCCGGTTCCCTGGAATATAGACCTGACTTTCCACTTTTTACTGTTGTGAGCAGGCTTACAGAACAAAAGGGCATGGACATTCTGGCAAGGGCCCTTGAGGGAAACCTTGGCCAGGAGGCATCCTTTAATATTGCAATCCTCGGAAATGGAAAGGAGGACATAGAAAACCATCTCAAGTGGGTTTGTGAACTTCCTCAAAACAAGGGCCGCATGTGTGTGCTTTTGGGCTATAACAGGGAGCTTGCCAACAGGATGTTTGCAGGGGGAGACTTTTTTATTATACCTTCAAGATACGAGCCCTGCGGCCTTACGGATTTCATTGCCCAGATCATGGGAAACATTCCAATTGTGAGACAAACAGGCGGTCTTTATAAGGTGGAAGACGGCAAAAACGGGCTTGTATTTAAGGGAGAAGACCCAAAGGAGCTTGAGGCATCAATGATGAGGGCCGTTTCCCTATTTTTTGAGTCCCCTTCCACCATAAAACACATGCAAAGGGAGGCCATAAGGATAATCCTTGAGCGATATACCTGGGATAGGGTTGTGGATAGATATCTGGAGCTCTATGAGCGTTCGCTGGAAGGAAAATAAGTGTCCATGCCCAAGAAGCTTACCCTAAAAATAGAAGGCATAAGCTGTGCAGCATGTATCTCGATGGTTGAAAGGGCCATCTCCTCCCTTAAAGGTGTTGAATCTGTTTCTGTAAATCTTGCAAGTGGTCTTGCCAATATAACCTATGAAGGAGATGGCGATTTTTTGAATAAGGTCCTAAAAAAGATAGAAGATGCCGGTTACAAGGGGAAAATTCCTGAAGAGGGGAAGGAAAGGGTTTTAAATATAAGGATTGGGGGCATGAGCTGTGCAGTCTGTGCCCAAAGGATACAAAAGGCCCTTTTGGAAACAGAAGGGGTAAGGGATGCAACAGTAAACTTTGCCACCCAAAGCGCAAGGGTGGTTGGAGACTTCCTTGATGTTGAAAGGATAAAATCCGTAATAGAAGGCCTTGATTACAGGTTTTTGGGTGTTCAAGAAGAAGGGCCTTTATCACAAGAAGATGATACAAGGGAATTAAGGGGGCTTAAAAGAAGGCTTCTTGTTGGCGCTTTTTTTGGGGCTCTTTGTTTTATCCTTTCCATGCCAGGTCTTTTTACCTTTATAAGGTCCATTTCTTGGCAAATTAGGGCATATCTTCTATTTATTATTACCTCCTTTGTTCAGTTCTACGTGGGATATCCCTTTTTAAAGGGGGCCATCAAGGCCCTTAGGCAGAAAAGCTCTGACATGAATACCCTTGTGGCCCTTGGTACCCTTTCTGCCTATCTTTATTCTGTATTTGTAACATTTTTCCCTGATTATCTTTCATCACACGATATCCTTCGCCATCTTTACTATGATTCAGCCGCCATGATCATTGTCTTTGTCCTTTTGGGAAAGTTTCTGGAGACAAAGGCAAGAAAGGAGGCGGCAGGTTCCATAACAAGGCTTTTGGAGCTTACCCCGAAAATGGCACACCTTTTAAAGGATGGCAGGGAAATGGACATCCCTGTCAAAGATGTAAGGGCAGGGGA
>WFZZ01000048.1 GCA_015489315.1 Deltaproteobacteria bacterium
AGTTGAGAATAGCGATTCCATATTGAAGGCAGATCCCCGTTTTCAGGACTGGATAACGAATGGCCCTAAGCTTTTCCCTGGATATCAGGCTGTTCGATCCGATGGTCGCATACAGGGGTTAACCGGAGCGACCGTGAGTGGTGAGATGACTGCCAAACCATCTGAGGGCATGTGGGAGGTTGCAGGTATCCCTGCCTATCCCGTAGTTACAGGCACCTCAAAGGACATCATGACAGACCCTTTAGGAGGTACAGAAAAGCGCGATCCATATTTGATGGCTGAAGTGAAGGTATATGACCAGGCTTCTGGGGCCTTGTTGGCCAGCACGCAGACCACAGTGCCTGTTGCCTTTGGCGGTTGCTGTGGTTGTCACCTGCAGGTGGCCCAGGACTATGGATATCCAGCCACGCCTCGTGGCTCCTTCGAGGTTATGGGCCTTCTTCATGAGCGGGACAATGGCATCAACATTGCGAATATCGACATCGACGGTGACGGAATAGGTGGTCCCATCCGTTGTTCCTGGTGTCATTGGGATCCAGCCATGGGTGAATCCAAGGCCCCTGGAGTACCAGGCCATCCTGAGTATCCGGTCTCCGACAAGACCTTTTCTGAGGTATTGCACGGTTTTCATGCCAAAAGTTCAGCCGTGGCGGCCTACGATCCCAACATAGCCAGTGACTGTTATCAGTGTCATCCCGGAAACGGAGTCAACTGTTTCCGTGGTCGCCACGAGGGTCAGGGACTTTGGTGTACTGATTGTCACGGTGACTTAAACCAGCGGATAGCGCAAGGGCAGTTGAAGAAGCCGTGGTCTGACCAGACATTGCCCACATGTAGCCAGTGTCACGGCGATGTAGGTGAGGGGTCCGGCTATCTTAACATGGGCATCTTTGGGGCCTATCTGAACAGCCGTGGTCACAAGCACAAGGTGTTGTGTTCTACCTGTCACGGCGAACCACATGCCCTTTATCCTGCGGCTGCCCGTGGAGGCGACAACACACAGATGCAGATATTGCAAGGGAGCGACAAGCCCCTTGGAACCTGCAATGTGTGTCACCAGGGCAAGAATGGTTACGACAAGCCACCTCACGACAAGGGTGGATTCACCAACGGCACCAACGGCGGAAGTATTGGCGGTGGGGGCAATACTGGTAGCGGCAGTGCGATAGACGCCCAGCATGAACTTCAGACCACCTGTTTGAGGTGTCATGGTGACCGCAGCGGGAAGGTGTCTTGCAACAACGGCAAGTGGCTGGCCCATAACGGAAGCCGTGTGAGCAGTGCGGTGTTTGCCGCTGTGAGCCAGTATCTGACAGGTTCCACTTGCAATGGTGGTGGTAATGGTAGTGGTGGCGGTAGCACTGGCAATAAAGATGATGATTGATTCCTTGCCATTTCTTTAAAAGGCTAATACATGGGAACCAAGGTATCTTTTCAATCAATTATGATTCATTAAACTGGATGTAAACAGAAAAGTAGATAGCCCCCGGCCTTAAAAGGGGGCTTTTTATTAACTGGGTCCTTATCTAGGGTATTAAACATTTATAGCCTTAAAAGTAAAAATACATGAAATTAAAAACGGTACAGTTCTTTTTAATACTGACAATTTCTTTATTTTGGGCCTTCCCTAAAATAGCCACATCTTCCAACCCTAAGCTTAGGCAAAATAACTTTCTCCTAAGACCTTTTGACTTTTCAAAAACCAGGAAACTTGTATCGGAATGGGCAGAAAGAGAGCGTTTTCCAGACGAAATAACCATTGCCTACTACTATACCTATATAAAGTTGGCCTTGGACAGAAGTCTTTCTCCTCTAGTGGAAAAGAGGATATTGAATTTTATAAGGTCATGTCAAAAAGAGGACGGGGGCTTTGCATCAGACCCAAAGTATGCCTTGTTTTCCACGGTCAAAGATACTTTTTATGCCTATAAGATTTTAAAATTATTAAATAAAATGAATGCCGCCGATTGGAAAAAGGCCACAACCTTTCTAAGGGCAAGGATGAACAGTGACGGAGGTTTCTCCAATCGCCAAGGGGAGAAGAATAGCAATATTGTAGCCACTTGTTGGGCAGTGCAGGTGTTGGCCGGTTTTAAAAAACTCACCAAGATGGATAAGGATAAAATAGAAAACTATCTCGTGGGATTTAGGGGTAAAGATGGAGGCTTTGCAATGCTTAAGGGTGGGCCTTCCTCACCGCGAGTTACGGGTATGGCAGTAATGGCTTTGGCAGAAATTGGTAGGTTCAATAACCGCCTTAAAAATAAAGTGGTTACATATCTAAAAACCACCCGCTATTCAGGACTGGTAAGTGGGAAAAAATACAGAACCAGACCCTATGTTGAGGGCCTTTATTACGTATTAGAAGCCATGCACCTGTGTGGAGCCATAGAGCAGCTAGGCAAAAAACAGATCCTCCATTTCCTTTATAGACTCTATGTACCTTTAAACGGCGGTTTCGGCCCTACACCTGGACTTGGGACCACGCCTCCATCTACCTATTACGCTGTGAAATCCCTGGCCCTTTTAGGTCTTTTGGACGATCCTGAAAAATGAGCAAGTTTGTAATATGTGTCTTTAAAAGACAAACTTCGAACAATAGATATAGTAAAGGCACCAACCCTCCAAGTGCCAGCTCTTTCATAATAAATTAGTCATATTTTTTCTCCTTCTAGAACCTAAGCAGAAATCTCTTTTCTCCTTAAAAACGCAAAGGGTTTAAAAGGAAGGTTTTTAAAAGTAAAATGCCTTCACCAATGAAAAAGTTACCAAAAGGCACCCATATACTCTTACTCCTTACGGGGATATTTTATCTTAATTTTGTGTCAAGGATTGTCCTTTCTCCCCTTCTTCCTCAAATAAAAAGGGACCTTTCTCTTTCAACAGGTAGGGTCTCAGGGCTTTTTCTCTTTTTAAGCATTGGCTATTTTTCCGCTCAAATCGCATCGGGTTTTTTGTCTTCAAGAATTGGCCACAAGTGGACCATTTTTCTATCGGCCTTCCTATCTGCCTGTTTTTTGACGGTTCTTGGCATTTCTTACAGCATCCCCTTAATCATACTTTCGGTGGTTCTGTTAGGCTTATCTACTGGCCTTTATCTGCCTTCTGGGATCGCAACCATTACGTCAATCTTTCAAAAAGACTTCTGGGGAAGGGCAGTTTCAGTGCACGAGATTGCCCCTAATCTTGCATTTATAACAGCTCCACTTATTGCCTCATTTTTCATAGAAAAAAGTAACTGGCATTTTTTGATGCTTGTCTTGGCCGTTTTAAATCTATTCCTGGCCACTCTCTTATCTAGAACAAAAATGGGAAATCTTAAGGGTACTGCCCCTTGGCTTTCTTCATGTATGGTATTTCTTAAAAAAAAGGGATTTTGGGTAATGCTTATCCTTTTTGGCCTTGGGATTACAAGCACCATTGGCATCTACAACATCCTTCCGATATATCTTGTTCAAGAGCATGGATTTAGTGAGATAGAGGCGAATTATCTTGTAAGCCTTTCACGGGTTGCTACACTTTTTACAGCCGTAATTGGCGGAATGCTTACTGACAGGTTCGGTGCCATAAGGGTAATAGGTGGCGTGCTTCTTATTACTGGCCTTATTACAGGTGCACTTGGAATTACTGAAGGTCTATTTTTAAAAATTGCCGTATTTTCTCAACCCGTACTTGCAGTTTGTTTTTTTCCAGCAGCCTTTTCTGCCATCTCCTTCATTTCCAATGAAAAGGACAGAAACCTTTTAGTTTCAATGATTATTCCCTTTGCCTTTGTATTTGGAGCAGGAGTCATGCCAACAATAATTGGGTGGATGGCAGACTATGGGCACTTTAG
>WFZZ01000049.1 GCA_015489315.1 Deltaproteobacteria bacterium
GAGGCGGCAAGGGCAGGAGAAGCCGGTAAAGGTTTTGCCGTGGTGGCAGAAGAGGTAAAACAGCTGGCCAAGGAAACTCAGGACGCAACGGAAAGAATCGCTCCCCTTATCGAAAACATACAAAGCAACGTACAACGGGCTGTTGATTCCATAGAAAGAAGCACTACATCTACAGGGGAGATTCATGAGGCCATAAATACTGTTGCAGCAGCAGCAGAAGAGCAAACGGCAACCTATTCAGAAATAAACGGCCAGATACAGATGGCTACGCAAAAAACCGAAAACCTCAAAAATGAGATAAACGTCCTTCAAGACGAGGCTGAACAAAACCTTGAGGAATCACATCAACTTAGGAATACTGCAGAAGACATAAACAGATATTCCGAAAAGCTAAAAAAGGGTATATCTGGCCTAAAATTTTGAAAATCAAGTCAAAAAAAAGGGGGGTAACACCCCCTTACTGCCTTTTTTCTTTTTCTTTCAAGTCAGCTCTGGTTTTCACAAAATAACAGGCAGTTGCCAACTCCAATAGGCCCCCTATTATCTCCCATTGGTCATTTCTATCCTTTGACAATCAGATACCTTTAAATATACTTTTTAGTTATCAGGTCCATAAAAAAGACATTAAAAGGTATGCAAATGAAACTTTACGTGGTTTTCAACAATCATTCAAACAACCCTGAGCTCTTGGCAGACTGGGGATTTTCTGCCCTTTTGGAAACAAAGACGGAAAACATCCTTTTTGATACAGGCTCGAATGGACCTATTTTGATGGAAAACATGAGTCGCCTAGGCCTGAAGGCGCATGAAATAAAAAAAGTAGTAATCTCACACAATCACTGGGACCACATTGGAGGCCTCGTTGAGATTGCCAGAAAAAACAGGGGGCTTACGGTCTATCTTACTGAGCTCCATAAGGAGCTTGGTGACACTCTAAAGGACCTCGGTGCAAGGGTCATTGTAGCAAAAAGCCAAATTAAAATTTCCGACTCAATAAATACCACGGATGTCTTTGAAAATTCCATAAAAGAGCTTGCCCTTGTTTGCAACACATCCAAGGGAAAGGTAATTTTGACGGGCTGTTCACACCCAGGCATAGTGAAAATATTGAATGCCATTCCCGGACCCAAATATCTGTTACTGGGCGGGCTTCACCTCTTTAGGACACCAATTGAAAAACTCTATGAAATTTCAAGGGAATTGGAAAAACTTAGGATAAAGTTCATCGCACCTTCTCATTGCACAGGAGAAGATGTCATTGCCTATTTCAAAGATTACTTTGAGAAAAATTTTTTGTATGGAGGGCTAGGGGCAAAATTTAACCTCTAGCCAAAGCAATAAAAAAGGCCCGGGCAATTTCAGCTTGCCAAGGCCTTTTTCTGACCAACTCAAGGTAAACTATACAAATTTATGCTACCTTGAATTTAGAGATCATCTCTTCAAGGCTGTTTGAAAGCTCACTTAGCTTATTTGAATAGGTGGCTGTGGTTTCTGCCACCTCTGTTACTGAATCGGCAAGCCTTGATGTCTCGATACTCTTGTCCTTTACTCCCTTTACCTGCTGCTCAGCATCCTCCATATTTACGCTTATTTCTGAAACCGTAGCAGTCTGCTCTTCGGCAGCAGAGGCAATCGTGTTTGCAAGATCATTTATCTGTCCAACTATACTCGTGATTTCCTCCACGGAAGAGACGGCGACCTCGGTCTCTCCCTGAATGCTTTTGATCATGTTTGTAATCTCTTCTGTTGCTTCACTTGTCTGCCTTGCAAGCTCCTTGATCTCATTTGCAACAACGGCAAACCCCTTGCCGGCCTCTCCGGCCCTTGCCGCCTCGATGGTGGCATTGAGAGCCAAAAGATTCGTCTGCTCCGCTATAGTATCGATCACTTGAATGATGCTTCCAATCTTGTTGGAGCTTTCTCCAAGTTTTTGAATGACTTGATTGGCATTGGATGCCTTTTCCTGAGCATCATTGGTTATGGATGCCGTATGGGCTACACTTTGGGCAATCTCCGTCGTGGCCTCAGTCAATTCTTTGGACGCCCTTGTAACTGACATTATCCTTTCATCTACTGCCTCTGCGCTTTCTGCAACCTCTGATACAAGTTTATGCATATCGGAAGTCTTTTCAAAAACAGCACTGCTAACCGACTTCAAATCCTTGGAGGTATCCTTGAGGTCCATTGACTCCTTGTTAAGGGATTGCACTATGCTTGCAAGATCATCCACCATCTTATTCAAGGCATCTCCAAGCTCCTTTAATTCGCCTTTGGCCCTTATATCGATCTTGGTTGTGAGGTCTCCCTGAGAAATCCTCTTGATTACAGGCAGAAACTTGTTCAATGGATTGATTACCTGACTCTTTACAAGCCATGCGGAAAGCAGGAATATGGCAATCCCCACTCCCAGAAGGATAAGCTCAACCTCTTTCAGTTTCTGAACAGAGGCAATGGCCATCTTTTTATAGGCCTGTGTTACATCATTTGCCAGCTTCAATAATGGTATATTGTTTTTAAGAAGGTATTCCAAGGCCTCTTTGCTGTCCTTGGATGAAAGATCAGACTTGGCAAAACTATCGACCTGTTCCTTAAACTTTTTCCATTGCCTCAACAACCCATCTATTTCTTCCAAAATGGCCTTGTCGGTCGTTGGAGACAGACCCATCTCCTTGTTTCCATCTCTAAGGGCAAAAAGGCTTTTGTTGAAAAGGGCCTCGGTCTCGGCCATCTTGTCCAGCCATTTCTTGTCCTTGGTAGCCACGTAGATCAAGGCCTGCTTGGTCATCTTTTGCGTAAGCATCCTCTGCCTTCCTGCAATATCGACATAGGCTGCGTCCTTTTCCTGTTTCGATAAAAGCCAGAAGGTCGCAATAACTGTTATAAGATTGACAACGACCAAGGCCGCCATCACCCCAGCAATCTTTGCCTGAATGGTATTTAGTGAAAATTTCATATTTTCCTCCTAAGATTTCAGTAAACCAAATTCCCAAAATTATTTCCTAACCATTAAATCGGCCTTTGGCGAAAAATCTTAAGTGGTGCAGGAAGAAATTTTAATTATTGTGAAATGAAAGAATGAAAAACTGATGAAATCTTACTGAC
>WFZZ01000050.1 GCA_015489315.1 Deltaproteobacteria bacterium
ATAGGCGAATATTTGTCTATCAACCTATAAAGCACCGCAGCCGTAACGTTTGAGCTGGCAAATACTCGAAAAACCAGTCCCTCTAATACCTCAAGCACAGTTGATTTACCGCAGCCAGGGGCAGGGCTAGTAAGAGCGAGGACGGGCAAAACCCAAGTTTTATCCGTAACATATGTAAGAGCTACCCAAAGGGTAATTGCAACGTCGGCATATTTGGGCAAATATAGATAAGTGGTTAATGTTTTACGGACCTCATCCAGGACATCCTTCAGTGCAACATCTTCTGGCCACGGCTGAAGGTCCTCAAAATACTCATTGTCATTTCCACCTTCTTCTGTGGACTCTTTCACGCCATCAAGTATCTTTTTTAAGGCCGACTTGGTAATACCCAGGACCTTTGCACATGCCTTGGCCTTCTGGCTTGCAGATATTGAATCCATTCCATTCAAAAGGTTTATTATGGCGTCCTTGTTCAAAGCCTTTTTAATTTGGACCTTGACCGTGTTCAGGCCTTCCTCAGTGGCAAGATCATTAAAATCCGTTCCATCCTCCCTGTTATCCAGGAAGGGAGGCATGACAAATAAGGCTCCTGTCTTTTCAGCCGCTTCTCTACCATGTGTTTCCCCTGGATTCCCTAGTGTTCCATAATCATTGTCTGCACATATTACAAAAAGGCTTTGGGGATAAAGATCGCTTAGGGCTTTAGAGACAGCTAACAGGTTATTGGAAGAGAAGGCAACTACTACTGGATAGCCAGTTGCCTTAAACAAAGATAGCCCTGTTGCGATGCCTTCACATATCAAAAGGACATCAATGGACTTGTTTTCATTCAGATTGAATCCAATAGGGAAGAAACAACCTTTAGATCGGCCATCTTTAAGATTTCTTTTTTGAAACTTATCTTTCACTTTAAATATTCTTTGCACTGACCAGAGGGTTCCTGCTTCATCAAACTTAGGAACTAACAGGGTTCCTCTAATAGTTTTTAGGCCGTCACATGGGTTTACCCCTTTTAATTCTAAATAAGGATGTCCTTTGCACTCATCGGCCCTTGAATAAAGGGCTTCTGCTTTTCTTCTACCTGCCTTATATCTTTTGAGTTGTTCCCTATCAGAAAGTTCCTGTTGCCTTTTAATAATACGTTTGAGGGTTGCTCTTTGTTCCTCATTAAGATCACTTTCACTAAAAGACTTCCAACCTTTGACTTTTATCCCAAGACGCCAGTCACCAAAGGAAGCAATTAGACCCTGGTCATATGAATGTATTATGTACCAAGAGTTTTTCTTTTTAGGTTTTTCTGGATCCCCTGAAAACCGTACTATCTTGCCAGAAGTGTCAAATCCATCAGGTGGAATAAGTCCTCTTTGACTCATGGCCTCTTTTAAGGCCTCCAGGGCATTGCAAGAAAGGGAATTGCGTGTTAAATTTAAATTATTATATGAAAGTTTTTTAGCCCTCATACCTTTCACTAGGTCGAGGGCTTTATTTTTGCCTTTCATCTTAGGCCTCCTTTCTTGACTCAATTTTCCTGGTCTTTATCGCCTGTTCAGCCGGATCTATGACCTGAACCTCAAGACCCTTTAAGAACTCATCAAGCCAACGCTTTTCATAGAAAACACGACGTCCAATACGCTTGAACTTTGGTCCCTTTCCAGTGCAACGCCATACAGACATTGTTTTGGGTGTGGTCTGGAAGCCCAGGGCACGCAAATAAATTGCAGCGTCCTTATCCGTCATGGCCAAGGGATAGACAACATGAACTTCACCGTTAGGGTCTATAAAAACATTGGGTTTCTGGATTGGTTTTACAGCCATGTTTAACCTCCGATATCTTTTTAAAAAAAAGGTTAAAGCATGGCCGATTAAGAAAATAGTGAAGTTAGGTCACTTTTTGAAAAAAAGTAAAATCTTATATAACCAAGTGATTTTTTAGGAAATTTTTGCGATAAATTAAAATTGTTTTTTTGTCTGAAACTTCACTAGTTTTATAGTTTATTTATTTGATTTTTTCTTTTTATGGGATAATGTCTTTTTCAGGACTGCTAATCTTAAGGAATCATCGAGTGACGGTTTAAGGCTATTTCCCCACGCTTCCCTGTAGCGTTTAAAGGCTTCTTGAGGGGTTTTATTGGGCTGGATATGGGCAATTGAAGTTCTTAAAGAGACTTCTAGGTCTTTTTCAGGATCATCATTCTTTAAATCGAATAGGGCAATAACGATCTTCGCTGTTGTGCTTGCGCCTATAAAGGATGTTTTAGGGCTATAATTAGTTTTATCTTTATATGGATTACCAAATGTTTCCTTGAACCAACGAATAAAATAATTAATTAAGATCACATCTTGATTCTTTTTGGCATGGGGATTTTTGAGATAGGAAAGCTCTTCTAGTCGCTTTGCTATGCCCCTGTTTAAAGATGGTAAGGCTTCCTGATGGCCTAGGGACTTAAGCTCTTTCATAATCGCTTCCAATCGCTTGATTTCTTCGTGTAATTCTCTTTTTCTTTGTTCAAGGCTGTCTTTATTCGAAAAGCGATGATAAAAAAGAAAGGCCTC
>WFZZ01000051.1 GCA_015489315.1 Deltaproteobacteria bacterium
TCATAGCGAGCGGCCTTTCCAAGTTCCCTTTCTATCTCCATAAGGCGGTTATATTTGCAAAGACGTTCACTTCTACATGTGGAACCTGTCTTTATCTGCCTGCCATCCATTGCAACTGTAAAATCTGCAATAAAGTCATCCTCTGTCTCACCAGAGCGGTGGGAGACCACATAGGTCCAGCCTGCCTCCCTGCAAAGCCTTATGGCCTCAACGGTCTCGCTGACACTTCCTATCTGGTTGAGCTTTATCAACACAGAATTTGCAGTCCCAAGCTCGATGCCCTTTTTGATAAACTCTGTATTGGTGACAAAGATATCATCACCAACAATCTGGACCTTGTCACCAATCTCCTGGGTCAATTTTTTGAACCCATCCCAGTCTTCCTCACCCAGGCCGTCCTCAATGGAAACTATAGGGTATTTGGAAACCCAGTCCTTAAGGATCTCTATAATTTCATCACTGGTCTTTTCACCGGCACCTGAGCGGCTGAGGATGTATTTCCCATCCTTGTAAAAAGAGCTTGCCGCAGGATCAAGGGCAATGGCTATATCTTCTCCGGGCCTGTATCCGGCCTTTTCAATGGCCTCGACAATGAGCTCACAGGGCTCCTCATTGGACTTTAGGGTATTTGGTGCAAAGCCTCCTTCATCCCCCACAGAGGTGGCATGACCCTTTTCCTTTAATATCTTTTTTAGCGTATGAAAGGTCTCGGCTGCATATCTTACGGCCTCAGCAAAAGTAGGAGCCCCAAGGGGGACTATCATAAATTCTTGAAAATCAACACTGCTGTCTGCATGGGCGCCACCATTTAAGACATTTAGCATGGGGACAGGAAGCCTGTTGGCACTGCATCCTCCAATATATTCATAAAGGGGAAGGCCAAGGCTTTTGGCAGCAGCCCTGCAAACGGCCATTGACACGGAAAGAATGGCATTTGCACCTAGGTTTTTCTTAAACTTTGTGCCGTCAAGCTCTATCATTATTTTGTCGATTTCTTGTTGTCTTATCGGATCCATTCCCTTAAGCCTTGGTGCAATAACCTCCTTTACATTTGCCACGGCCTTTAAAACGCCCTTACCGCCATATCTTTTTGGATCACCATCCCTTAATTCAAGGGCCTCGTTTTCTCCAGTTGATGCTCCAGAAGGAACAGAAGCAACTCCCACGGTGCCATCTTCAAGCTCCACAAAGGTCCTTATAGTTGGATTACCCCTTGAATCCAGGATTTCCATTGAATCTATTACCCTTATTGCCCTTGACATTTTTAAGCTCCTTTCAATTCCCTTTTTTGTATATTTGAATTAAATTGGTGGAAAAATAAAAACAAAAACTTGAAAAGGTTTTATTTATAGTTAGTTATATTTTTGGCCATTAACTTAGTCAAGGCGAAAATTAGAGGTAAAGAAAATGTGCCAATCCTCGGTATTTATCATTGAAAACGGAGAAGAAAAGAAGATAAAAAGGGACGTTATCCTTGTTGAACCTGTAAAAGAGGGAGTAAAAATACAGGGGTTCTTTGAATCTCCTGAAACAATTCCAGCAAGGATAAAGACCATTGACCTTTTAAAACACAGAATAATCCTTGAACCAATAAAATAAAAGGAAACCAGCATGAAATATATCAGCACAAGAGGTGGAATCTCACCCATTCCATTCAGTAATGCAGTAATGATGGGCCTGGCTTCAGATGGAGGGCTTATCCTCCCTGAAAGTCTGCCCGTCCTTTCGAATGATGAAATAAAAGACCTCGAAGACCTTTCATACAATGAGCTTGCTTTCAGGATAATGTCTCTATTTATAGATGATATTGAACCTGAAGACTTAAAAAGGCTCATTGAAATTTCCTACAAGACCTTTGACACTAAGGAGGTAACACCACTTATAAAAAAGGATAATGTTTATATCCTTGAGCTTTTTCACGGCCCTACCCTAGCGTTCAAGGATGTGGCCTTACAATTTTTGGGAAATCTCTTTTCATACCTTTTATCCAAAGATAACTCCTTTATGAATATCCTTGGGGCCACCTCTGGTGATACTGGAAGTGCAGCAATTTACGGGGTTAAGGGCAAAAAAAACATAAACATCTTTATCCTTCACCCCCATGGAAGGGTAAGCCGGATGCAGGCCCTTCAAATGACAACAGTTCAAGACAAAAACTGCTTTAACCTTGCCATTGAGGGGACCTTTGATGACTGTCAGGCCATTGTAAAGGCCACATTTAATGACCTTTCCTTTAAGGAACGCTATAGACTTGGTGCCATAAACTCCATAAACTGGGCAAGGGTCCTGGCACAGGTAGTATATTATGTTTATGCAGCCCTGAAGTTAAAGAAAGAGGGTATCATGGAAGTGGTCTTTTCTGTCCCGACCGGAAACTTTGGTGATATCTTTGCAGGTTATGTGGCAAAAAGGCTCTTGGGGGATTTGATAAGAGGGCTCATCCTTGCCACAAATGAAAATGATATCCTGACTCAATTTGTAAACAAGGGGGTTTATAGGCGTGGAACCGTGGTTCAGACCATCAGCCCGTCAATGGATATACAGATAGCCAGCAATTTTGAAAGATATCTCTTTTATCTTTATGGCCAGAATCACCAAAGGGTAAGAGAGGCAATGGAAGAATTTGATAAGAAAGGAGAGATCACCTTTTCTGATGATGAAATCAGGGAGGCCCAAAGGGATTTTTCTTCCTATTCCATAAACCAGAAGGATACAATCGATATAATCTCAGGCTTTTATAAAGAGACAGGATACATCCTTGACCCCCATACTGCCGTAGGGGTTGGGGCAGCTAAAAAATTCCTTAAAGAAAGGGGGAACGCGCAGATAATTTGCCTTGCAACTGCCCATCCATGCAAATTCCCAGAAGCAGTGGAAAGGGCAATCAAGAAAAAGCCAGATATGCCCGATGCCATGAAGGCCCTTGAAGGGCTTCCAAGAAGATTTGAGGTCCTTCCGCCCTCAATTGAAAGGGTAAAGAGCTACATTGAAGAACATGCCTTAACTAGCTGATAAGCCCTTTTATCCACTCAAAATTATCCCTGTAAATCTTTTCGACCTCGTCCTTTGATAGTCCTGCCCCCATGCCAACAAGCCTTCCTCGCTCTTTTTCCATAAAATCGTCCGGTGCATGCCCATCTGAATTTATAACAAGGAAAGCCCCTTTTTCCCTTGATAGCTTTGCCACATGTCCGTTTGTAAGACTATGCCCCTTTCTTCCGGAAAGCTCAAGCCTTACGCCATTTTTAACGGCAAGCTCCACATCTTCTTCTGAAATCATGCCTGGATGTGCAAGGATATCTACACCTGCCTCAATGGCTGCCCTGTTTGTCCCTGGGATTACAGGCTCAACAATGGTCTCTCCGTGACAAACTACTATCTTTGCCCCTAGAGCCCTTGCCTCTGTCGTAAGCCCTTTTATCCTTTTTGGATGGACATGGGTAAGCTCTATTCCACATATTAGTTTTGTCTTTGAATACTGGTTTATCTTTTCGATGACCTTTTTCATCTCCCCAATAATAAAGGCCATGTTGGATTCGTCTGCATGATCCGTTATGCATACTGCATCATAACCCTTAACCTCGAGCCTTCTTACAAGTTCAGAGGGAAGAAGCTCGCCATCACTAAATAGACTGTGGCAGTGAAGATCAAACATTGGCATAAAAAGGCCCCCTTTTTTGGCTGCCAAGATAAAAGCCAAGGGGGCCTTAGTCAATTGGTAAGGCGTTTAAGTGCTTGAATTTCAGTGCCTATAAATTTTTCAAAAGCACCTTTCTAATCTCATAGGTGCTTTTATGACTTGCCACAATCCTTTCTGTGCCTTTCAGGTTATCCCTATTTATAAAGGCTGGATAGATTGTTGCTACTTCGTCATTGGTCTTGACCACTACTGCGAACTGGAGATATTGACGATCGTATTTTTCCCAGCTGCTATCTGCACCATTCCAGCTCCAGCCAACCTTTCTGCGCCATTCTTTATAAGGTATTCTGATTTCAAGTATTTCATCATTGGGATTATTTTTCTTCCATTGTGTCCGTATCTTTTCCAAGAGGGCCTTTCTGTCACCTCCCTGGTAAAGGTCAGCAGGTGGTTTATTGGATGCAAGTATTTCCTTTTCTAGGACCTTTCTCGCCTCTTTAGCCTCTGCCCTAGCCTGATTTACCATTAAAGTCGCCTTTTTGACCTCTGGATCATCCTTCCCGGCAAGCCCTTCAAAAAGCATAAGCTCCCTTTCCGCCTTTGTTAGAAACTGCTTTACTCCACCATCAAAAAAACGGACGTTCCTGCCCTTTTTGGCCCTGGCTATCATCTTTCTGGCCATTGAAACATCAGAACTTATCCTTGAAAGGGCGGAATTTAAAAACTGAGTCTCCTTTGCCATGAACTTTCTGAAATGTTTGGCAAATTGGGTTTGATATACCACGTATTGATGCCCCTCTTTGGTGTTTGCAACAATTAAGGGCTTATATTCATGGGTCCTCTTGTTAACATAGGCAGCAATATTATCTGCCTCTTTTCTAAGCCTGATTGTTTCCTTGATCTGTTCTGGAGTACCGGCCCCAAAGACAGCTGAGCCATAGGCCTTTTTCCACATGGCCAGTCGTTTAAGATCATTATAAAACTCTGGATAGTTTCTGATATCTACTCCTTTTTTAAAGGCAGAAATCTTGGGAGCGGCCTCTTCCTTCAACTTTGCGGACATCTTTTTGGCAGCGTCAATCCTTTTTAAAAGATCTTTGACCTGCGGGTTGTCCATTGGCAGGTCCCCGGCCTTGATCCTTTCTTCCATCTGTTTCAACGTCTCATCGACGTAAGGATCAGGATATGCCCTTAAAAGGTCTGAGGACTCTATTTGCCTTTTTGCCTTTTCAAGCTTTTCTTCTACAGTTTTCATTGTGCCTTCAAGGCGCCTTAGTTTTTCCCTCTGGGGATACAAAAGCTTTGAAGAACCTGAAGAATTTGCCAGAGAATTAGCCTTTGGCCCTTTTTTTATGGTCTTGGCTGTTTCTGTTAATTGAGTATTTGTATTAGAAATCTTTTCAGAACTGGTATTTTCACTGGAATTATTTCCTGCAATGGCCTCAAGTCTTGCCTTTGCGCTTTCTATTCTCTTTGCCACCTTTTTTACACGTTCGTTATCGCCTGGAAACCTTGCCTTTTTGAAACGATTTTCAATGGAATTTACTGTCTTTAAAAGATATCCGGCTTCCTTTTTATCAACGCCATTATTAAGTTTTTTCTCCACGTCACTTAGGCTCCATTCCATTCGCCTGAGGGCCTCTCTTTGGGGATACAAAAGACCGGCAAAGGAAATCTCTGAAACCAGTATGAACATCAAAATTACCGACAGTACACTCAGAAAAATTCTGCTCTTCATCAATGACCTCCTTTTTCTGGGGAAATATTAGGATTTATCGGTCGCTAATTTTTTTAACTTTAATGATTAAAAGATGGAAAAAGTAATTGGCTTATGGAAACATTTTGCTACTTAGATAAAACCGAATATCTTTAAATGAATAATTTATGAGATATAATGGGGTCTCAAATAATTTTTCAGGAGAAAGATAATGAAAAAGATTCTTTTTTCTCTTCTTATACTTTTTCTTTTCCCAAATCTTTCTTTGGCCATAAATCCCAAACCTCAGGAAATTCAGCAACTTATAAGGGCCAAAAAGGCAGAACTTTCACGAGTTAAAAAGGGGGAACGCGGGGTAAATGGATATGCCATTTATGGATACAAATGCCCTTCAAAACTAATCACAGGGAAAAAACGTATTGACCAGTGTTTTTGTGGAGAGGCCAGGGTCAAGGTATTAATGGATGAAATAAATGCCCTAAATAAGGTTTTAAATCGGTTAAAGACAGCCTCTTCAAATAAAGGCGGTTTTAGCTCTATAGAATATGGAATTGATAGGATGGGACATGACTATAAACAGGTTGATCTTAAAGTAAATGATCCTAAAAGATGTATGCAAATTTGCCTTTCCGAACCAAGATGTAAGGCCTGGACCTTTGTAAAACCAAATACCTTTCAGGGACCCCGTCCTAAATGCTGGATTAAGGATGCAGTTCCACCTCCATCAAAAAATCCCAATTGTGTTTCAGGTGTAAAAACAAGGTCCACGGTAAGCCCTAGGAAAAATAGCCTTGGTTGTTTTAAGGATGACTGGGCCAGAGACCTTGGCGGAACATCTTTTTCATCACCAGACATGACTCAGGAAAAATGTATTTCAAATTGTAAAAACAAGGGTTTTAGATACGCAGGGGTTCAGTATGGAAGCCAGTGCTTTTGTGGAAACTCCTATGGAAAATATGGAAAATCAAACAGTTGCAATATGAAATGTAGTGGCAACGCCAATGAAATCTGTGGTGGGTTCTGGGCAAATTTAATTTTTGCCACAGGTCAAAATCCTCCACTTCCATCTCCTAACGCTAGAAGACTTGGTTGTTTTAAGGATCAAGGTGATCCCTTCGGACTTAGGGGACGAGACTTAAATGGAGCTGCCTTTCCAGGCTGGGGTGCCAACAGAGGGGCTCCAGTGACCGTTGAAAAATGTATTTCTTTTTGTAATTCAAGGGGATTCAGATATGCAGGGGTGCAATATGGAAGTCAGTGCTTTTGCGGAAATTCATATGGAAAATATGGAAGGGCAAATAACTGCAATATGAAATGCAATGGAAATCCCAATGAGATATGCGGTGGGTTCTGGGCAAACGATATTTATGAGCTTAGGAGTTCAACATCTCCCGGAAATTCATCTAAATTGAGGCCAAAGTCACGCATTCACACTGGAAAAAACCTTGGCTGTTTCAAGGACAACCCTAACAGGGATCTCAATGGTTACTTTGTTTCCGCTCCCAACATGACCCAAAGAAAGTGCCTTACTATTTGTGGAAATAAAGGCTTTAAATATGCAGGGGTACAGTATGGAAGCCAGTGCTTTTGCGGAAACTCCTATGGAAAATACGGAAGGGCAAATAACTGTATTATGAGATGCAGCGGAAATAGTAGAGAGACATGCGGAGGTTTCTGGTCAAATCTTATCTTTGAAGTGCACTAACTCTTAAGAAAAAGGGCTTTAACTAATCACATCTTGTACTTAAATGCACTGGGGTCAAGATCTTCCAGTATCTTGCTCCACTTGTCCTTATCCTTTTCCTTGTCTTGCCCTGTCATTATTGTGGGCTCTTTTTCCATCTTTGTTGCACTGTTAAGGACCTCTTCATTTACAAAGATGTCCGCATCGGCCCTAAGTGCCAGGGCAATGGCATCACTTGGTCGTGAATCAACACGAACAACTTTTTCCCCTGTATCAAGGGTTATTTCTGCGTAATAGGTATTGTCCTTTAGCTCTGTAACATCCACCCTTACAAGCCTTATGCCTGCAGCCTTTAAAAGATTTACTGCTAGATCGTGTGTCATAGGCCTTGCAAACTCAAGTTTTTCCATCTCGGTTGCAATGGCAGTAGCCTCAAGAAGGCCAATCCAAATTGGAAGGGTCCTTTCCCCATTTTCCTCCTTTAAAATCAATATGGGAGAATTGGACTGGGGGTCCAAGGTGATGGCATGTATTATCATTTTTACTGCGTTCATGATATTCCTACCTCGTCTAATGCATGACCTTACCGTTTAAAGAATGATGGCATGCTTTTTCAATGTAAACATTCATAATTCTTCCAACAAGTTCTGATTCACCTTCAATATTTACTATATGGTTGCCCCGGGTTCTTCCAACTAGCTGATCTCCCTTAACTCCTTCAACAAGAACCTCCACAACTTTTCCTTCAAGTTTCTTATATTGCTCAAGACCAATCTGGTTTTGAAGCTCAAGGAGCTCGTTTAGCCTCTTTGATTTTTCTTCTTCAGGCACCTTTTGGCCAAAATTAACCGCAGGTGTCCCCGGCCTTTCAGAATATTTAAATGCAAAGGCCTGATCGTAGCGCACCTTTTTAAGAAGTTCCATGGTTTTTTGGAAGTCATCTCTGCTTTCACCAGGAAAACCAACAATTAAATCGGTAGTAATGGTAATTTCGGGGCATAAAGACCTAAGCTTCTCAAGCTTTTCAAGGTATGCTTCAATGGTGTAGTGTCTATTCATGCGCTTAAGGACTGAATTTGAGCCTGATTGAACCGGAAGATGCAAATGCTCGCAAAGGCTTTGAAGTTCCTTAAAACAGTCAATCAGCTCATCAGAGAGATCCTTTGGATGGCTTGTGGTAAATCGAAGTCTAATATCCTTCCCAAAGGCCTTTTCTATTTTCTTTAAAAGCCCTGTGAAATCTATATTTTCATTTAGTCCTCTCCCGTAGGAATTAACATTTTGCCCCAAAAGGGTTATATCCTTGACCCCTTGCTCAATAAGCCCCTCAATTTCCTTCATGATATGTTCAGAGGGCCTACTTACCTCCCTTCCACGGACATACGGAACAATACAATAGGTGCAAAAGTTATTGCACCCTTGCATTATGGTCAAATAGGCCCTGACATCACCTACCCTTGGAAGTGGTGCGTCAATGAAGGGGATGTCAAAATCATCCCTTAAGGTGGTATCCGTTATATGTTTTTCCCCCTCCTCTAAGGCTTTTAAAAGGATAGGAAGCCTATAAAGGCCCTGAGGCCCTATAACCAAATCTACATGGGCCATTCTTTCGAATAGCCTTTCTCCAAGCTGTTGAGCAACACAACCGCAAACGCCAATCTTTAGGGTTGGATTTCTCTTTTTTAGCCTTTTAAGCCTTCCAAGAAGGCTATAAAGCTTGTGCTCTGCCTTTTCTCTTATGGAACAGGTATTTATAAGAATAAGATCTGCTTCTTCTAAAAAGGGCGTCTGCTGGTAATCATCCATAAGAAGCTGGGCCATGGTTTTAGAATCATATTCATTCATCTGGCAACCAAATGTGATTATATGGCACTTTTTAGGCCCTTTGGACACAAATACCTGATGGTTTTCAGTTACTAGACTCTTCATAAGTTCCTTTTATCTTTTCAAGTATCTTTTTGGCATCAAATTCATAAAGAATGGTCTTTGGATTG
Source organism: Deltaproteobacteria bacterium (assembly GCA_015489315.1). Classification (GTDB taxonomy): domain Bacteria; phylum Desulfobacterota; class Dissulfuribacteria; order Dissulfuribacterales; family QOAL01; genus JAADCZ01. The sequence continues at coordinate 9,036 of WFZZ01000051.1, forward strand.
CTTTTTATGTTCTGACTTACCCCAATAAGTAACCTATTTTGCCCTAAAAGGCTCATTCCATTTACCCGTCCTGAAAGATTGACATCAATCCTTTTAAAATCAAGCCCATTTTTGGGATATAGCACAAAAAGTCCATAGACATTATCTGAGCCAGTTGCCCCTTTTTTAATAAGCCCTGAAAATAAAATATAATCCCCCAGGTTAAGAAACGGTACCCTTTGAGGACCGCATCCTTTCACCTCTTCAACAATAGGCCAAAGGGACGTCCAAATGTGAGAACCCCTTGAATATACCTTTAAAAAACCATCAAAGCTAACATAAAAAAGGGCACAATTGCCTTTAAAGGGAATAGTAGTGGCCGACTGGATACTGAAGTCACCTGGGTAATCCAGGTTGTCTCCATATTCAATCCCTTTTTCAGTTGGAAACAGTTGAAAAAAGTTCTGCCCCCTCATCCTCATACGTTCAAAGGACTGTCCAACGAACCGAACCTCTTTAAACTTACACCCTTGCCTTATAAACTGAAGCCACAGGTTTATACCCTCTTGAATCAATTGCAGCTTGTCATTTTCATAATTAAATAACCTTGAATCAAGACCTGCATCATCAAGGCTTACATTTAGACTCAACCAGCCCTTTCCAGGAAAAAGGGAAAAATTACAAGCGACCTCAAAATCATCCACCTTAAAACCTAAAAGGCTGCCTGAATGCATATAGGGGGAGATAAGAATACGATCCTTTAAAAGATATACGACTTCATAATTTCCATCCCCATCTAAATCAATCACTTCTAGCTGGAGAACCTTTTCATTTAGGATGCCCTTTACCTTTGCCCTTGAAAAATCAACCAGGGGCTCAAAGGGAAATTCACTAGCCCCATCCCCATGTCCCTGTAATTCTTTAGGTTGTTTACCTGATACAAAAGGCCGAGTTAAATCGATTTCATATTCTCTTATAAGCTGATAACCTGGTCCAAAGACCTTTAGCTTTCCATCCCCAAGTTCCGCAATCATATCAAGGCCAAAGGCAGACATGGATGAGGACGAAGCCACAGGCACGGGTCCACTTGCCGGTTCAAACCACTCAATATTTGGTAAAAGCTCGCTTAGGGCTCCATTTGGAAGCTCTGGATAGGAGAGACGGCCATTTACGAAAAAGGCCGCCTTTATGTTTGAAAAACGAATGGCTCTTAACTGGCCTTTTACTTCAAAAAGGTTTAGATATGGTTTGCAAATGGCACTTTTATCTGAAAGATTAATAACCTGGCATTTGGATACTACCTTTTCCCTGTAGCCAATGATTTTTTTTGTATTTTGTGCATAAAAGGGCTCTCCTCTTGTAACGATGGAAAAGATATCTCCTTTTTTTATACCGTCAGATAGACCCCTATTCAGGATGAAATTTCCGCCTTCTCCCTTAGTAGCCATTGTATAAATTGGCGTAAGATCCGTTATGAACCCAGATAGACCACTACTACTTCCATGGGAAGAAATTGCAAAAAAGATGACAAAAAATAGGACCAAAAAAGAAATTAAAGCCTTTTTGTGAAAGTCCAACTAAAAAGCCTCCAGGCCTTTTTGTCATGACAATAATCTATAAAGGGATTAAAAGCAAAAGGTTAAGA
>WFZZ01000052.1 GCA_015489315.1 Deltaproteobacteria bacterium
CCACCTCCTGCTGGACAAAGCTTCCTGCTATTGGAAGCCCGCGCCTCATGAGAATCTCGTTCCCTGTGCAGCAGACACCGGCAAGATTTACTCCCTTGGCACCGACCTTTTTACATTCGGCCACGATCTCTGGATCGTTGGCCACCATTGCCAGAGCCTCTGCAAGTACTGGTTCATGACCATGAACAGTGATATTTACTTCATCCTTTTTTAGGACACCAATATTTACCTTTGTGCGAATTGGAACAGGCGTTCCAAACATAATGTCTGAAAGCTCGGTGGCGATCATTGAAGCGCCCCAACCATCAGCCAGGGCACATCTGGCAGCTCCAAGAAGTATGTTTTCATAGTGCTGATCAACCCCCATGTGGGTCCTGTGCATGAGCTCTACAACCTCTCTGTCAATGCCTCTGGGAGCCACTCCAACCTTTTCCCAAAGCTCTTGTCTTGTCTGTGGAGCGCGCCTAATGAATGAAAGGCCAGCCGACTGCTCACCAAATTCAGAAACGAGCTTTTCTCCTACCTCAATTGCAAGATCAGTCTTTGATTTATCAGCAGGATCAATTCCAAGCCTTTGGGCAGTGGCCCTAAGCTTTACTTCATCCTTTATTTCATAGGGTGTCTCACCCCTGGCAGTCTCTAAAAATGCAAGGGCAACCCCCCTTCCATGATCCATGTGGGCGGCAGCGCCCCCTGCAATAATCCTTGCAAAATTTCTGGCTGCCACTGTGGGAGCATCTGCACCACAGACTCCTATCATGGTGTCAACACCTTCAATGATCTGGCATGGACCCATGTTGCAGTTTCTGCAACAGGTCCCGCCCTTTCCAAATAGACAGGGTTCGGTGCTCCTTGCACTGACCCTGTGGGCGGCAGTAATTACGCCTGAGGAACATTCATTGCAAAGAACCTGTCTGTTTGCCTCACACTGGATGCTGGGGCACCCACCGTTTCCTTTTTTAAATCTTCTGCTGGTATCCATAAAAATCTCCTTAAACTAGTTAATTGGCCAATCCTTAAGCCAATCCAGCAAATTGTTTGGCTGCCTGAACGGTATTTTTCATGAGCATGGTGATAGTCATTGGGCCAACACCACCTGGGACGGGCGTAATGGCGGCAGCCTTTTCCTTTATTCCATCAAAATCAACATCTCCGCATAGGATGGCCTTTCCTTCCGGGGTCTTTCCAATTCTGTTTACGCCTACGTCTATTACAACAACCCCTTCCTTCACCATGTCAGCAGTGATTACCTTTGGCCTTCCTGCTGCTACTATCAAGATGTCTGCACGCCTTGTGTGAAACGCCATATCTTTTGTGCGGGTATGGCAGACGGTGACAGTTGCATTACCACCTTCGCGCTTTTGGAGCATGAGATTAGCTATGGGTTTTCCTACAATGTTGCTCCTTCCCACAACTACAACTTCAGCTCCACTAGTTTCAACCCCTGTACGAATGAGCATTTCAAGGATTCCATGAGGGGTGCAAGGAAGAAAACACCTTTCGCCAATTACCATTCTTCCAACATTTACTGGGTGGAATCCGTCAACGTCCTTATCTGGATCAATTGCATTTATTACTTTTGTCTCATCAATATGTTTAGGAAGGGGAAGCTGAACCAAAATACCGTGGATCTTTGGATCCTTATTATATTTGTCAATGAGATTTAATAGCTCTTCTTCTGAAATATCCTCGGGCTGATTGTCCTGAACAGAGTAAAAACCAAGGTCATGGGCTGTCTTTTGCTTGGCAGTCACATAGGATACAGATGCAGGATTTTCACCTACAAGAATGGTAACAAGCCCTGGGGTAACCCCATGCTTTTCCTTCATCTCCTGCACTTCTTGTTTTAGCTCTTCTCTAATCTGTTTTGCAATCTCAGTTCCGCTAATGATCTTTGCTGACATGGCTCCTCCCTAAAATTAATGAATCCCAATTCAGCCTTTTAATGGCTTTTAAAAGTAAGCAAAGCTTGGACCAAGTAAAAACCATTTTAAAATAAATGGCAAATCATTAAAAAACTAATTGAAATTAAAGAACAATTTCAAAATTGTAAGTATTATTTTTATAAAAAAAGTGCTATTTAATTAATACTGGGGCGTTTTTCCCCAGGCCTGATGACTTTTTCCCCTATTTCAAAATCAAAGATATCTTGTCCATGTCCCTGGATATTTTCGTTTAAGGTCTCTATACCAA
>WFZZ01000053.1 GCA_015489315.1 Deltaproteobacteria bacterium
ATTTCTGACTTTAATACCTGAAAGACCTCAAAATCTGTCTCACAAAGCTCTCTCATGGCTACACCCTATTCTTAATCCTGACACATTGAATCATCAGGGTCTATCTGGCAAAGCCTCCTTTCATGGCGTCCACCATCAAAAGGGGTCTCTAGCCACACCTTTACCATAGCAAGGGCAAGAGAGGGTCCTATCACCCGGCCTCCCATGCAAAGGATATTTGAATTGTTGTGCCTTCTACTCATCTCGGCGGTAAAAAGCTCATGACAAAGGGCTGCCCTTATTCCAGGGGTTCTGTTGGCCACAATGGACATACCGATCCCAGTGCCGCAGATAAGAATCCCCCTTTCAACCTCTCTGTCTTTTACTAACTCTATAACCTTTTTTGCATAAAGGGGATAATCAACAGAATCCTTGCTGTAACAGCCAAGGTCTTCCACCTGATGTCCAAGCCCTTTGAGAAAGGCTACCACCTCTTCCTTGAGATCAAAGCCACCATGATCTGCCCCAATTGCAACCTTCATCCTGCATTACCTCAAAACTTCTTGAAAATCAAAACCCCGTTGGTCCCCCCAAAGCCAAAGGAATTACTGAGAACAACATTTAGCTCCTTTTCCCTAGCCTCATTTGGAACATAGTCCAGATCACATTTTGGATCAGGGTTATCATAATTGATGGTTGGAGGCACGACCCCGTCACAAATGGCCTTTACCGAAAAAACCGCTTCAATCCCTCCAGCACCTCCAAGAAGGTGACCTGTCATGGACTTTGTAGAACTTACCGGTATCTTATAGGCATGTTCGCCCAAGACACTTTTTATGGCCTTTGTCTCACAAGAATCATTTAAAGGGGTGCTTGTGCCATGTGCATTTATATAATCAATATCTTCTGGTGAAAGGCCTGCATCCTTTAGGGCTTCCTTCATAGCCCTTGCACCTCCTTCTCCATCATCAGGAGGAGCTGTCATGTGAAATGCATCCCCTGTAAGACCAAAGCCGCATATCTCGGCCTTAATATCCGCACCCCGTTTTCTGGCATGCTCCAAACTTTCAAGGATAAGTATCCCTGAGCCTTCACCAATAACAAACCCGTCTCTGTCCCTGTCAAAGGGGCGGGATGCCCTTTTCGGCTCATCATTTCTCGTGGAAAGGGCCTTTAGTGAGCCGAAACCTGCAAGGGCCAGCTCGGTAATCACTGCTTCAGAGCCGCCACAAAACATGATATCTGCAGCTCCTCTTTGGATCTCCTTAAAGGCCCAGCCGATGGCATGGGTTCCTGCTGCACAGGCAGTACAAACAACAGTATTTGGGCCCTTTGCATTAAAAAGTATTGAAATCTGGCCAGAACCCATATTCGGAATGGCCATTGGAATGAAAAAGGGGCTTACACGCCTTGGGCCTCTATTTACCAAGGTGTCTCTATAATGCTCTATGGTCCCAAGGCCACCAAGACCGCAGCCTGTTATTACACCTATCCTGGTAGGGTCTTCCCTTCCTATATCAAGGCCCGAATCCTCCCATGCCTCCTTTGCGGCAGCTATGGCATACTGGACAAAGGGATCAAGCCTTTTAACCAGCTTTTTGGGCATATAATTTTCCGGGTCAAACCCCTTAAGTTCTCCTGCTATCTGACATGCATAACCATCAGGGTCAAACTTTGAAACCCTATCTATCCCAGACTTGCCAGAAACTATATTATCCCAGCTCTCCTTAACCCCGATTCCAACAGGACAAACAATTCCCAAACCAGTTACTACAACCCTGCGGCTACAGTCTTTAGTGGTCATGAGCGCCCCTTTTAAATATATTTTAAAAAGATTACTTATTTAGGTGTTGTTTTACATAATCAATAGTGTCCTGAACTGTCTGAAGCTTTTCAGCGTCCTCATCAGCTATTTCCATGCCAAATTCCTCTTCCATAGCCATCACCAATTCCACAAGATCAAGGGAATCTGCCCCCAAATCATCTGTAAAGGATGCCTGTGGAACCACCTTTTCCTTTGGAACACTGAGCTGACTTGAAATTATGTCTATGATTTTTTCTTGAACATCCATTTCTTATCCTCCTAAATATCATTATTGGCAAATAAGTCCGCCATTGACATGCAAGGTATGGCCTGTGATATAGGATGCGGCAGGTGATGCCAGGAAGGCAACTGCCTCTGCCACCTCCTTTGGGCTTCCCATCCGTCCAAGGGGGATTTCTCCCAAAAGCCTTTCCTTTATCTCGTCGGGAAGACCGGCCGTCATGTCTGTTTCAATAAAGCCAGGTGCCACAAGATTTACCGTGATACCACGAGATGCCATCTCCTTGGCCACAGTCCTTGTAAGGCCCTCAAGGCCTGCCTTGGAGGCTGCATAATTGGCCTGTCCTATATTACCTATGGTCCCAACCACAGAACCAATGTTTATAATTCTTCCCCACTTGCACTTCATCATATTCATGGCACAGGCCTGGATACAGTTAAAGGCCCCTTTGAGGTTTATGGAAAGGACCTTATCCCAGTCCTCCTCCTTCATTCTCAAAAGGAGTCCATCTCTTGTAATACCTGCATTATTTACTAGGACCTCTATTGGCCCCACGTCTTTTATAAATCCAGATATCGCCCCCTTAACATCTTCCTTGTTGGAGACATCAAAGGGTAAAAGGGTGGCAGAACCGCCATTTGCTTCTATCTCTTTTTTAACAGCCTCTGCTGCCTCCTTATTTGAGGAAAAGTTTATTGCCACATGGGCTCCCATCTCCGAAAGTCTAAGACAAATGGCCCTTCCAATTCCACGCGAGCCCCCGGTTACAAGGGCATTTTTACCTGCCAAGGCCTTTTCACACATCAATCAAGTCCTCTCTCTTTGCAGATCTTTTTGGATAAAATTGGCAAAATCTCCTTTACATCTCCAACTATCCCATAGGTAGCAACATCAAAGATAGGGGCGTCCTTGTCTTTATTTATTGCAACAATTATTTCGGAGCCCTGCATACCAACAAGGTGCTGAATTGCCCCGCTCACCCCGCATGCAACATAAAGCTTTGGGGCAACCGTTACCCCGGTCTGCCCAACCTGGTGGGAATGGGCTATCCAGCCTGCGTCGGTAATGGCACGTGTTGCCCCTACTGCCCCTTCAAGACACCTTGCAAGCTCTTCCACAAGTTTTAGATTCTCCTTCTTTTCAAGGCCCCTTCCTGCAGTAACAACTATTTCTGCATCGGTGAGACCTGGGCCTTCCTGCTCTTTAGTGACTGACTCTATAACCTTTATTCTTGATTCCAAAAGCTCAAAAGGAGGTTCAAAATTCACTATCTCGCCCTTTCTTGAGGTATCCGGTTCAAGGGCCTTAAGGACATGGGGGCGAACCGTTGCCATTTGGGGACGCCTTGTATCGCATATTATGGTGGCCATGAGATTCCCGCCAAAGGCAGGACGTGTTTGAAGAAGCTGACCCGACTCCTCGTCAATTTCTAGGCCAGTGCAGTCTGCGGTAAGCCCTGTTTCAAGGATTGTGGCTACCTGTGGAATAAAGGCCCTTCCTGTGGCAGTTGCCCCTGCAATGATTATTTCAGGCATCTCCTCTTTGGCCAAATGTGCGAGAACCCTCGCATAGGCGTCATCTATAAAATTTGAAAGCCTTTCCGAATCGACCACTATGACCCTGTCGGCACCCCTTGATATTAGCTCTTCTGCCTTATCCCTTACACCATATCCCATTAATATCGCTGTTAATGGCACATCTCTATCGTCTGCCAACTCCCTTGCCTTTCCAAGAAGCTCAAAGGTTACCGGTGAAAAAAGGCCGTTTTTGATCTCTGAAACTACCCAGACACCCTTCCAGGAAGAAAGATCTAGCTCTTCACCGCCTTCCTTTTCTATTGAAAGGGCACCTTCAGGGCAGGTATCCACACAGGTGCCACAAAGGGTACAAGAGCCTTCATCTACTCTAGCCTTGTCATCAACTACACTTATGGCGCCAAAGCTACAGACCTCTTCACACTCTCCGCAACCAATACATTTTTCAATGTCTATCTTTAACATCAAATGACACCTGCCTCTTTAAGTCTGGTGATAAGGGCATCCACCTGGTCTTCAGGGCTTCCCTCCAAAAACTCCCTTTTGGCCTCAAACTTTGGTATGTAGGTGGAATGGACCTTGGTAGGAGAGCCGTTAAGCCCTATCCTTTTTTCATCTGCCCCTATATCTGAAGCACCCCAAACAGGAATCTTGGCCTTTCTTGCCCTCATCTTTGCCTTTAAAGAAGGAACTCTCGGGGTATTTAGAGTCGAAAGGGTAGTTACGAGAACTGGAAAGTCCACCTCTACCACATCAAAGCCGTCTTCCCTCATTCTTTTTAATCTAAGGCCCCTACCACCATCAATAACTTCCATCTCCGATACATAGGTAACGCAGGGAATTCCAAGGCGAACGGCAAGCCCTGGGCCGACCTGGGCCGTGTCGCCATCAATGGCCTGTTTTCCACAAAATACTGCATGTACTTCCCCTAGCCTTTTAATGGCCTTTGAAAGGGTGTAGGTGGTAGCCAGGGTGTCAGAACCTGCAAAGGCCCTGTCTGACACCACGACCCCTTCGTCTACTCCCATGGACATGGCCTCCCTGATGGCCTCTTCGGCCTGGGGCGGACCCATTGTTATGGCAGTGACCTTTGCCCCAAGCTCGTCCTTAAGGGTCAATGCTGCCTCTATGGCGTGATAGTCAAAGGGGTTTATTACGCTTTTCACCCCGTCTCTTATTAAAGTCCCTGTCTTATGATCCCATTTGACGCTTTCTGCGTCTGGCACCTGTTTTATGCAAACAACAATATTCATGACTTTATTTTCTGGCATATTCCTTGTTTAGGGCCTGGCCAATCACATTTCTCTGTATCTGATTGGTACCCTCATAGATTTGAAGTATCTTGGCATCCCTCATCATCTTTTCAACCGGATATTCCTTCATATAGCCATAGCCACCAAGTATCTGGACGGCATCTGTTGTGACCTTCATGGCCACATCGGTTGGAAAGAGCTTTGCCATTGCAGAAAGCTTTGAAATATCTTTCTCACCTGCGTCAATTGTCCTTGCAATGGCATAGACAAGTGCCCTTGATGCCTCGATTTGAGTGGCCATATCTGCCAGCATGTGCTGAATTGCCTGAAAGGATATGATAGGCTGGCCAAACTGGACCCTTTGTCTTGCATAGTTTACTGACTCATCAAGGGCAGCTTGGGAAAGGCCAACGGCAATGGCACCAATCCCGGGGCGAGCAAGATCCAGGGTCTTCATGGCAATTATAAAACCTGCCCCTCTTCTTCCAAGGAGCCTGTCTTTGGGGATACGACAATCATTAAATACGAGCTCCCTCGTGGCAGAGGCCCTAAGCCCCATCTTTTTCTCCTTTTTCCCAAAGCTAAAGCCTTCGTCTCCCTTTTCCACAATGAAGGCCGAAGCCCCCCTGGCACCTTTATTTTTATCAGTAAGGGCAATAATGGTATAGATTTCTGCCTCTCCGCCATTCGTTATCCACTGCTTGGTACCATTAAGAACCCAGTAATCTCCATCTTCCACGGCAGTGGTCTTAATCCCTGCTGCATCGCTTCCCGCACCAGCCTCTGTAAGACCAAAGGCAGCAAGACGCTTTCCAGAGGCAATATCTGGAAGATATCTTTCCTTTTGATCCTCGTTTCCAAAAAGGACTATAGGATATGCCCCTAGGGCACTGGCAGCAAAGGTTGTGGTTACTGCAATACAACCATAGGCAAGCTGTTCTACAGCAAGACAGTTTTCAAAACACCCTCCGCCAAGTCCTCCATATTGCTCTGGGATATAAAGGCCGAATAGGTCTGCCTGGGCAAGGTCCTTCATAATGTCCCAGGGGAATTCCTCTGTCTCATCCAGCCTTGCCCTGACCGGGATTATCTTTTCAACAGCAATCTGGTAGGCAAGATCCACAATCATTTGCTGCTCTTCTGTCAAGAAATAGTTTACCTTTGCCATGAGATGCCCTCTCTTTCCCCTTTAAACTTTTGGCAGTTACCACTCCATGGTAACCCCTGCCCAGGTAAATCCTCCTCCAAAGGAGATCATCAAAACCTTATCCCCTTTTTTAAGTCTTCCGGATCTATTGGCTTCATCAAGTGCTATGGGAACGCTTGCCGCTGAGGTATTACCATACTTGTGGATATTGATAAAGACCTTGTCCCTTGGAAGCTCAAGCCTTTCCCTTAGATATTCCAATATCCTGATATTTGCCTGATGGGCAATCAAAAGATCAAGTTCTGGTTTTTCCCAGCCTGCTGCCGTCAAGGCCTCATTTGTCACTGATTCAAGGGCGCGCACCGCATGTTTAAAGACGTCTCTTCCCTGCATCTCAATATACTGCCAGCCCTTTGAAAGTATCTCTTCGTCAACAGGATATTTGGTACCAAGCCCCCTGATTGTTAATAGCTCCCAGACTGAACCATCTGCATGAAGATGCGTTGAGATGATCCCCCCTTTTTCATCTCCTCCTGTAACAACTGCTGCCCCTGCTCCATCGCCAAAAAGGACGCATGTTGTCCGGTCTTGCCAGTTCACACGTCTTGAAAGGACCTCACTTCCGATAACAAGTATCTTCATTTGAGGATTTGACCTAACAAACTTGTCTGCAATTGAAAGGCTATAGAGAAAACCGGAACAGGTAGCAGAAACATCCATAGCTCCAGCCTTTGTCGCCCCTAAGGCGCACTGAACAAGGCAAGCAACAGAAGGCATCGGCATATCAGGGGTCAGGGTCCCTACAATTATAAGATCAAGGTCCTTCCCATCTATCTCTGCCATCTCAAGGGCCCTTTTTGAGGCCAAAATGGCAAGATCCGAATTGTTTTCGCCTTCTGATGCAATGTGTCTTTCTTTAATGCCAGTTCTTGTGGAAATCCACTCATCACTAGTATCAATCATGGATTCCAGGTCCTTATTCGTAAGAACCTTTTCTGGCACAAAAGAGCCAGTCCCTATTATCTTTGATCTTGGACCCATTTGTTTGGAACTAGACAATCCTTAGAAAATCCTTTCGCTCTGAGATGGAATTCTGGATTTTTTCGGAAAGATTTAGGGCTGCAAGATTATCTGCAACCCTTATGGCATTTTTTAATGCCCTTGGACCTGACCTGCCATGACATATTATAACTGTCCCCTTTACACCTAGAAGTGGAGCCCCTCCATATTCGGAATAGTCAACCCTTTGCTTAAAACGCCTAAAGGCCTTTTTGGCAAGGCCGTACCCCATTACGGCTAAAAGGTTCCCTTCAATCTCATTCCTTAACATGGTGAGAACCGCCTCTGCCAGGCCTTCACTTAGCTTAAGGCAGATGTTTCCTACAAATCCATCACACACAACCACGTCCACATCACCTTTAAAGACGTCTCTACCTTCTACGTTTCCAACAAAATTTAAATCTGCTGCGGCAAGGAAATCATAGGCCTTTTTCACCTGCTGATTTCCCTTGCTATCTTCTTCACCAATGCTTAAAAGACCAATTCTTGGGGAGGGCTTTTTCAAAAACTCTTTGGCAAAAATAGAGCCCATTATTCCAAATTGAAGAAGATGGTGGGGCTTACAATCCACGTTTGCCCCAACATCTATCATTAGGCCAGTCTCTTTTAGGGTGGGTATCAAGGTGGCAATGGCAGGTCTAATACCCTTTACCCTTCCAAGGACAAACATGGCTGTGGCAAGGGTTGCACCTGAGTTTCCTGCACTTACTACTCCCTGGGCCTTTCCCTCTTTGGCAAGATTAAAGGCAACACGAATGGAGGAATCCTTTTTCCTCCTAAGGGCTTCGGATGGGGCTTCCGCCATACCAACCACCTGGGTGGCATGTTGAATGCAAATAGGAAGGCCATCTGCCTTTAATCGTTCAAGTTCCTTTTCTAGGAGAGGCTTATCTCCTACAAGGATTACCTCAATACCAAAATCCCGTGCGGCCGCCACAGCCCCTTCAACAAGCGGGCCGGGGCCCCTATCTCCGCCCATTGCATCAAGGGCTACAGCCATATCTTTCTATTCTTCGTCCTCTTTATTAAAGGATTTCCCCTTGTAGGTGCCGCAACTTGGACAAATTCTATGCGGTGCCTTTGGAGATGCACAATTTGGACACATTGATACTGCTGGTTTTCTAAGGGCATCATGTGAACGGCGATTGCCACGCCTTGCCCTGGATACCTTTCTCTTTGGTACAGCCATTTTTGTTTGCCTCCAAAATTAATTATTTTCAGCTCGCAACCTTTAATCTCGAAAGAACAGCAAAGGGACTGTCGCTATAATCCTTCTGACAATTACATGGTCCTTTATTCAAGTCCTTTCCACAGGTGGGACAAAGCCCTTTGCAACTCTTTTTACAAATTATTCTCATGGGTAGCTGAAGAAGTATTTGCTCCCTAAAGAGCTCTTCTCCCTTTATGAGCCCATCTTCATACCAATAGACATCTATATCATCTCTGGAAAGCTGATATTCTTCCTTTAGCCCCCTCCCAAAATCTTCCCTGGGCTGAAGGAGATAGAAAAAATCTGCCTCAAATTTCCTTTCAAAGTGATTTAGGCATCTATCACAGGTGAGATTAACCTTGGCCTCCACATGACCGGTTATCTCTACATCCTGAGCCTTTTTATGTATCTCAAGCCTGCCTTTGGCACTTGTAATTTTAGTAAATTCATCAACCCCTGGAAGGAGGGAAGAAAGCTCCAAAAAATTTAGAAAAAGCCCCTCTTCAGGGATATCTGAAACCTGAATATGAGTTTCCATCTGCATAATCTTTTTATTTTGCCTTTTGGCAATAGTATAACTCAAAAAAATTTTTTAGAAATGTCACAATATATGTTTTAAAATACTATTGTCAAGTAAGGGTTGTTCACTTTTTGAGCAAATAAGATTTATTTCTTACCTCTTTGTAAAAAGGAAAATGCCTTAAAAAAAGAACTATTTTGAGCTAAGGCGCGCCACTAAAATCCCAAGTTCATAGAGGAGATAAAGGGGAATTCCCATTAAAGACATATTTATTACATCAGGGGTAGGGGTCAAAACTGCTGCAAGAATTGCAATTATCAAGATTGCATATCTTCTTCCCCCTTGAAACATCCTGTAATTACATAAACCCAACTTACATGTCATGGTCATAATAAGAGGAAGTTCAAAGATGATACCAAAGCCTAGCAAAAAAAGTCCCACAAAGTTTACAAACTTCCCCACGCTTATGACAGGTTTTACGGTCTGGGATTGATAGCTTAAAAGAAAATTGATTCCAAAGGGAAGGGTTATAAAAAAACAAAATAATACACCTGAATAAAAAAGTATCAGGGCGGTTATGACCATTAATACCCCTGCCTTTTTTTTAAGTCCAAAGGCCTCCACCAGGACCTGTG
>WFZZ01000054.1 GCA_015489315.1 Deltaproteobacteria bacterium
AAAAAGGGCCTTCTGTCAATGACCTTAGATGCCCTTTTTTCCATTTCCCTTGCCCTTTCAGGGGATACGGTCCACATGAGCTCAAAGTCCTCACCTGAAAAAAGGGCCATATCCAAGGCAATGTCTTTTGTTGCCCTTGAAAATGACAAAAGGGAGCGGGATATTGGCAAAAGGTGGGCAAATATCCGTGCACGAAGCCTGCTTTCCTTTGCGATATGTGAAAGGTCTGTGGAAATTCCATCTGAAATATCAATCATTGCGTTCACCCCAAGACTTGATAGAAGCCTTCCTAGTTTAAGGCGAGGGGTTGGGTCAAGGTGCCTTAAAATCAAGTGCCTTTTAACAGGCCTTGGAATCAGATGCCTTTTTAAAGAGCAATTTTCTAATATCCTAAGCCCTGCCCCTGCCTCTCCCAAATAGCCAGACACATAGATATAATCCCCCTCTTTGGCCCTACTTCTATAAACGGCCTTTTCCTTTTCGATAAATCCAAAAAGTGTAAGGGTAAGCCCAAGCCTTCCATTCTTTAGGGATACAGTATCTCCCCCGATAAGCCTTATTCCAAAGTTCGTCAGTTGCAAAAAAAGCCCCCTTTTAAACTCTACCCAAAAGGGAGAACCGAGATCTTTTAAATAGGAAGGCACCTCAAGATTTAAAAGTGCAGCAAATGGCACCCCGCCCATTGCTGCAATGTCACTCACATTTACAGAGACAAGTTTTTTTGCAAGAAACCTTGGGGGAAAATAGCTCAAACGAAAATGCGTCCCTTCAACCATGGTATCAGTAGTTATAATGAGATTTTTCCCAGAAGGGATAGCCACCTCTGCACAGTCATCCCCAATGCCCTTGATAATGAATTTGTCAAGGTTTTCCCCACCTAATTTCTCACAAGTTCTTTTGATTTGTTTAATGAGTTCGAGTTCCAAATCCTAAAATTATCCACTGCTATGGTTACATCATTTTAAATTTCTCAGTTTTTTAAAAAAGTACAATTTTTTTGAAATATTTCCAAATCCCTTAGGAAATTACAGGTCATCCACCTCTACAATCCATCATTTATCAGGAGGGTGATCATTAGTAGCAAAATTTTTATGAAAAATTTCTTCTTGCTATGAAGAAAGGTCGAAATCCGCTTAGGATTGCTGCTCAAGTGACTTCATAGGCTATTTGTTTCTCAGGAAGTTTTATTGGCTTTAATTTAAAAATTTCCTTAGCTTCTGGACGATTAATGGCATGCCAGAGATCCCAATCTTGTTGTAAACCAAGCCAAAAATCCGCTGACATACCAAAAACCTGAGATAGTCTTAAGGCAGTATCAGGAGTTACGCGACGACGACCTTTAATGATTTCATTTAATCGAGGATATGAAACCCCTAGACATTGAGCAGCTTCTCGCTGAGTAATATTCAAAGGCTTTATAAATTCCTCAAAAAGCATCTCCCCTGGATGCGTAGGTGGGCGATTTTTAGGCAGCCTTCGATTAAGAAATTTTTTAGTGGTAGTCTGTAATTTCGACTTCATAAGCATAACCTTCTTCCCGTATAAAACATATTCGATATTGTTGATTGATCCTTATACTATACTGGTTTTTACGGTCACCTTTGAGTTGTTCCAGACGATTTCCCGGAGGTATATTGAGTTCATTTAATTCTTGAACTCGATTTAATTGATCCATTTTTCTTCTGGCAATAGGCCATAGTGATTTGGGACAACATTTTCTGGCAGCCTTTGAGTCCAAGCCATTGAAGATATCCTCTGTCCCATCATTTTTAAATGAGGCTATCATGAATAATATTATAATGGAATCCATAATAAATAACAAATCAGTGCCCATTTAATCAAATTATGCTGTAATTTTTAGTAGTAATAGCGGAATTTCTTTTAAAGGCATAACATAACAGTATTTTAGAAATTTTATTCTTTTAAAAAATGATTCTAATTGAATTTCGCAAACCTTTTAATCCCCCTTTTGCCGCTCTGAGCACAGAAGGCTGAGGGGCTTAAAAGGCCCCCGAATGGGGGTGGCGACATGGACGTCGCCATCGGCCATAGGGTCATGGACGACCCTTTGGCCGACCAAGACCCGAGGCCTTCTGCGCGCAAGGCAAAAGCGGCAATGGGGGCGGTTTTCTTTGGTTCGTTTCTTTTGGCGGCAAAAGAAATGAACGAAAAAAATCATCCTACGATTTCAATCTCACTAAAAAAATACTTAATCTCTGTTGCCGCAGTCTCAGGTGCGTCTGAGCCATGGACAACATTTTTTTCAATATCTGTTGCAAAATCTGCCCTTATTGTACCTGGTTCTGCCTCCTTGTAATTGGTTGCACCCATGAGTTTTCTGTATCTTGAAATTACATCTTCTCCCTCTAAAACCATGACAACTATCGGGCCAGAGGACATAAAATCCGTAAGACTGTCAAAAAAGGGTTTGTCCTTGTGAACTGCATAAAAGCCCTTTGCTATCTCCTTTGTCATGTGGATCATCTTCATTGCAACTATCTTTATGCCCTCTTTCTCAAGCCTTTTTATTACCTCTCCAATGAGTCCACGCTTTACTCCATCTGGTTTGATGATAGAAAGTGTCCTTTCCATAAATTCCTCCTTTTTTGTGTGTTTAAAAACTGTTGGCAGGAAGGTTATAACCTAAAGAATTTGGGTTTTAAACCATTACTTTTTTAAGACCCTGAAATAATCCCTGTGATTTCTGTCAGATTAAATCTCCTGTTTTTTTAACATCAAGATATAACAGAAAAACGGGCCGCCTAATAAGGTGGTTATAACACCAACCGGGATCTCTTCTCCTCCTGGCAGGATGTTTTTTGAAAGGATATCAGAGGCAACCATCAAAAGGGCGCCAAGTATGGCAGAACCAATTAGAAGCCTTTTATGCCCTGGTCCCTGGATAAGGCGCAAAAGGTGTGGAACCACAAGCCCAATAAACCCAATAACTCCGCTTACGGCAACTGCGGCAGAAGTTGCAAGACAGGCTGTAACAAGGAGGATAAGTCTAACTCTATTTACATCGACTCCAAGGTGATATGCCTCAAGGTCTCCCAGGGTCATTATGTCCAGCTCCCTTGAAAAACGTAAAAAAACAGCCAGAGAAATTATCATGTATGGCAGGGCAAAATAGACATGAATCCAGCCCCTTCCGGAAAAGCTTCCAAGCATCCAGAAGACAATTGCCGAAAGACTTTCCTCTTCAAGGCTTTTAAAAAGGCTTATAAGGGCGGAAAGAAAAGTGCTTACCACGATGCCTGCAAGTATCATCTGGGCGGGTCGAAACGTGCCATTTACCCTTGAAAGAATCAGGACTACCATTAGGGCAAAAAGGGCGCCCAACATGCAAATTACTGGCAAAAGCCCAAGCCCACCAAGGCTCCAGCCAATATTTATCCCAAAGATCATGGCAACTGTTGCCCCGAAGGCCGCTCCTGTTGATACCCCAAGGGTAAAGGGATCTGCAAGGGGATTTCTCAAAATACCCTGAAAGACCACACCTGCACAAGAAAGACTTACCCCTACAATCGTGGCAAGAAAAAGCCTTGAAAGTCGAATCTTAAAAACGATGTCCTTTAAAAAGGCAGAATTTCCCCCAGTTTCCCTAAGAAAAAGGACCTTCAAAAAGTCCTTGAAAGGCATGTGATAGGGTCCGTACCAAAGCCCGAAAAGGATGGTGAGGGCATAAAGGCCCAAAAAGGCCGCCCACAGGATGTGTATCTTTCTGTTTTCATTCATAAAGGGCCATCATCTTTTAACCTTTATCAGGATGAGTTCTTCGTTGTTATGTGACTGGTATGTCCTTGCAGCAATGTATTTTCCGTCTGGAGACCATGAAGGCACGCCATAGTCTAGGGCCCCTGATGCGATAATCCAAGTTCTTTTGGGGTTGGAAAGATCAATTACTACGATTCTGGGCCGGGAGTTTTTAAAAGCTTGAACCCCTGCAGCAAAGGCATGATCAGGCGAAAGTGTCATCTGATAGATCCTCATGTTTTCTGGTATTTCGTAAAGGGGAGTTCCATCGAGCCTTAAGATTCTCCATCTGTAAGTGTTATTACCTGCGCTTATAGGCTCCCAAAGTAGTTGCCAGTCAGTCGTAATTGAAAGGTCCAAATAATTTACATTCCCAAGGTCTTTAAAAAACTTTGCCTGTTCAACAAGGGGGGAGGTCCCTTTTAAAAGAAATAGCCCGCTTTTCCCCATAACATTTCCTGAAATCAGAAATTCTGGCTGTCTGTTTAGTCTTACCCCAAGAAGCTTTTGTCTATCGGATGAGAAATTAAATAATTTAACCGGCTTTCCACCTGAAAGGGGCACACTCATCACGGGCTGAAGATCTCCGCTAGGGGTCCAGAGCGTCAAATTCATTATATAGACCACCGAATTTCCAATTACCCATGCCTCCCGTGCCATTTTGTTCGTTCCTCCGCCAAGGGAGCCAAAGGGAGGGTCGGGGAGGGCGGTGATAAGGGCATTTTTCTGGCCTGTTTTAATATCGATGCTTACAAGGCCCGGTTCAGAAGTGAGGACTGCCACAAGGGTTCTTCCATCACCTGACCATGCCATTGGTGGCCGATCAACAAGTCCAAGATTTTTGGCGAGGACCCTTATCTTTGGATGGGAAAAATCGTATGAGCCAGTTGATACCGGAGGTGTATTGGGCTTAGGAGGTGCTACAATTGCAGGGGTTGCCTGAAACTTTATTGTTGTCTGGGCCTTGGTTCTAATGATAAATTCCTGTCTTTTCGGATAGACTCTAACCCCTGCACCCTTTGCATTTGCTACATATCTACCAGGAGCCAGATTAAATTTGCCAGGACCTTGTTGGTTAAAAGTTTGGCCATTTCCTGATATGGTTACAGTAACCTTATATGGGGACACCCCCTGGGCTGAAATGATGATGTTTAGAGTGCCCAAAAGGTTATTTCTTGCCCTGGAAATCTCATTACTCGTCCTGGTGATAAGTTTTTGAAGGCGACTAAGTCTTTGAAGCCTTGTAGGGATAACTGCATCTCCAACAAACGGATAGTTGGATAAAACGGCCATGGCCTGGTTGAAAAGCCCCTCGGCAGAGGCCACATTTCCTGCCTTAATGGAAGACTCTGCCCTTTTGACGAGATCAAGGGCCTTATAGTTTGCGCTTAAAAGTGTATTCCAGTCTATGTTTTTCTTGCTGATGGGGCTAAAGTTAAATGACTCATCAGCATACTTCATGGACGTTTTGGTATTTTCATATTCCCTAAGCCATTCATCCACATTCCCGCCATATCCTGAAAGGGCCCTTTTTATGTCTCTTTCTACATCTCCCACACCCCATCCGCTTGATTTTAGCGCCTTAAGATCACTAATCAGCCTTTTTTGAAGCTTTAGGAGCTTCTTTTTCCATTTTAATAAATTAACCCTTCGGCCAGTAAGGTCTTTATCAAGTGGATCAAAGGCCCTTTTGATCTCAAGATATTTTTCAAAGGCATCAACTCCAAAGCCGTGAATGCTTAGGGCCTGCAGGTCTTTCAAATCCCTTTGGACGTCGCGAAGCCTTTTTATGTCCATTTTAAGGCCCTTGGCTCCAAAGGGCATCTGCTGTAAAAATGCCTTGTATTTCTTGACATGATTTAGCCACTTGATACAGCTAAGCTGAAGCCATGAAAGGTTTCCGTCGGCAGTTTCAAGGGCCTTGAGGGATGCATCTGTAAAATGGATTATGAGATAGGTCTTTGCCAGGTCAGAGACATAATCCTTTGAGACCTTGAGTGATGCCGCCCAATGATTTAGCCCTACTGCCTTTTTCAATAGATCATGAGTGGAAAGAAAGCCCGTTCCAGGTTTAGAAAAAAAGCTTTCAAGGATTTTAAGTTCTATTGCAAGGTTTTTATCCGCCAACTCCAACTCTCTAAGGGCACTTGGAACGTCCGATGCGGCCCTTTGAACTTTTCCCTTAAAAGATGAAATCTCTTTTCTTTCTACCTCTATATCTGACAACTTTTCAAAATATCTTGGCTTTGAAAGCCTTTCACCCAGGGCCTTACCTTTTTGAATTGTATTGAAATCCTTCTGGGTTCTTTGGATGCCAGGCTCTAACCCCTTTATGGCCGAGGTTACATCATTTATTGCCTTTAAGACCTTGTTCTTTAGCTCCTTGTCTGTCTCTTTAAAGGCCTTTAGAATGTCCCTTTTTTCATTACCCCAATAGGAAATGGAATCTTCTATTTTCCTTCGAAGTTCAGAAAGCTCTTGATCCTTCCCATTTTCACAGTCAGGCCAGTGAATATAACACCAGGCCATGGAATAGGAATCAAGCTGGGACAGTGCGGATTTTGCCCCCATATCTCCATTTTCAAAGACATCGTGAAGCCAGGAATAGGCCTCTTCTGAATCGAGTTCAAGCCTTTTATAGAGATCAAGAATATGGTAGGCAGTAGAGATATAGTCACCATTATAAAATTCAGGCTTTGGTGGAAGTGGTGGCGGTCTTTTTGAAGTGTTATAGACAGTTATGGTTACAGGCCCTTTGTCAGAGCCTTTGACCCTAACTCCAAAGGGTGAAGGCCATGCGGATATCCAGGAGCTTCCAATTACAGGTATTGTCGCCCAGGCCATTCCATTGTCATCGATAACATGCCTTTTCCCATCAGGACCTTCTATTTCTATTTTGTAATTTTTTGTGCCATATTGGTAGTAATGTGACCCTTCTACCTTAACTGTTATCTTTCTTGCTGGAACAATCACCTTAAGGGCCTTCATGCGCTGATAGCGGGTGGCCCTTTTGTCAACAAACCGGAAATAATCCCTTCTAAGACTCGCACCGTCAACCCGAAGCCTTTGGGGGCTAAAAAGAAGAATAGGGCCTGATTTGCCCTTTGGACCTTTTACATGGGCAGTAAGGATAATGTTTTTTTTGGCTGAAACGATCTTTAAAAAATCAAAAAGTGGAAAGGAAAGCTCAACCTTTGTGCCCGTAAGTATGCCATCTGTCTTTATCCCTGTAGCCTTGGAAAAGGCTGAGACAATGATATATAAATTTGTATGAAAGGGTTTATCGTTTACTGAAACTATATTTACCGGAAGATCAAGTATGATTCTCCTATTGGGAAGCTCACGGATGGCTTTTCTTAAAAGCCTAATGGCTTCATTTCTTTTCTTTAATGAAAGGGCACTAAAATGTGCCTTTAATATTGGAGCAACCCTTTCCCTGAAATATCTATATGCAAAGGTCTCTTTGTATTTCTTTTCAAAGGTCTTTACGGTCCATTGGCCCACCATGGAATCTGCTTCTGGCGAGCTCCAGAAGTCATTTTTAAGTATTTCGAGAACCCCTTTGGGGTCACTTTCCCACTCGTTTATCCAGCGAGAAGGCACATAGTTGGTGTCATAGTATGCTTTGTACTTTTTCCACACTGCCTCGTGTTCTATCTTTATGAGGCCTTTTATTGATTGATCAGTCAACCAGTAAAGAAGGCCGAGGCATCCGGCAAGAAGATTTCCATGAGTTCCAAATTGCGTAAGCCCCTTTTGAAGACTGGCAATAAAGGCAGCGGCTGCAGAGGAGTTGCTTGGATGGCCCTTAATGGTTTCATCCATCAATTGGTAAAAAGCCAGATACATGCCCGCATCTGCCAGATAGCCATTTGCCTTATCAATAAGAGGATGTACGGATTTTACATCGCCTAGGGTCGCTACAGTGCTTGAATCCGCATAGGGTGCATATTCTCCAAGGCTTTTTTGGATAATTGCCCGAACTCCTATTGGATTGGATTTGCTTGATGGAATAAAGTAGTTTATCTGTCTTAGGTTTTTCCATGCCCCCTTGCCTGTATCGATTCTATCTGCCCCAATCCATTTTCGTATCAATTCAACATCCTGGTTTTTTAGGCCTTCACGCAGTCTTTGAAGTTCTTGATCAATTATTTTATAGGCCGTGTCATGGCTTAAGGCCTTTTGAGATAATACAGGATTTGTTGAAAACAAAAACGCGACAAGGGTAAGGAAAAGGATAGGGACTTTTCTTGACATTTGGCCTGATCCTTTCTTTTTGTTTTTGGTTTCAATATATTATTGGAAGGTTTATTGTCCATAGGAAAAGATTTTTAAATGTTTAAATGTTTGTTCTAAATTATGAATCCAATAAAAAAGAGGCTTTTATCCAAAAGGGATGATCTAAGGTTTTCAAAGGCCCTTTGGCTTATGTTCCCAATGGGCTTTGCCTCAGGTCTTCCTCTGGCCCTTTCTGGAGGAACCCTCCAGGCATGGCTGACCACTGAGGGAGTGGACATAAGGGCAATTGGGCTTTTTTCTATTGTTGCCTTCCCCTATACCTTTAAATTCATCTGGTCTCCCCTTATGGATTACATAAGGCCCCTTCCTTTGGGAAGAAGGAGGGGGTGGATTTTTCTTTGTCAGGTTGCCGTTGTCTTAGCATGTGCCTATATGGCCTTTTTAAATCCCCAAAATCACCTTATGGCAATGGCCATTTCTGCCCTTCTTCTCGCCTTTTTTTCAGCCTCTCAGGACATTGTGATTGATGCCTACAGAACGGACATATTGAAGGAAAAGGAAAGGGGGCTTGGCGTTGCCTTTACTGTAACGGGCTATAGAATTGCAATGCTCGTATCAGGAGCACTAGCCCTAATTCTTTCTGATTTTTGGGGCTGGAAAAAAACCTATCTTTTGATGGCAGCCGTAATGGCCCTTTCAAGCATCATTACCCTTATCGCCGATGAACCAGAAATTGGCACCCTTAGACCAAAGGCACTGGAAGATGCCATCTTAAAACCCCTTAAAGACCTTTTAAAAAGGCCCTTTATCTGGGGAATACTTTTATTCATTTGCCTTTACAAACTAGGGGATGCATTTGCAGGCACCCTTACCACTGCCTTTTTGATAAGAGGTGCAGGGTTTAGCCCTGGTGTTGTTGGCACTGTGAATAAGGGCTTTGGCCTTTTGGCGACCATCCTCGGGGCAATGGTTGGAGGGGGGCTTATGACAAGAATTGGGCTTTTTACTGCCCTTTTCACTTTTGGAATACTCCAGGCAGTTTCAAACCTGTCCTTTATGGCCCTTTCAATAGCTGGAAAGAGTTTTTCGTTAATGATTTTTTCCGTTGGGCTTGAAAATATCTGTGGAGGCATGGGAACGGCTGCCTTTGTGGCCTTTTTGATGGCCATTTGTAACAAAAGGTTCAGTGCAACCCAGTATGCGATCCTGTCTGCCCTTTCGTCGGTTGGACGCGTATTCGTGGGGCCTCCCGCTGGGGTTCTGGTCGCAGACCTTGGCTGGACCGTCTTTTTCTTTCTTACCTTTTTGGCTGCCCTGCCAGGGCTTTTTTTGCTTTTTTGGCTTAAAAGGCCGATTACTGCCCTTTGATTGAAAGCCATTTTTTTAGACCTATTGGCCTTCCTTCAATGGGGCTTTTAAATGACTCTCCCCAGTTCTCAAGATAGAGGCTTATATCATCGCCTTCAAAGATTACAATTCCAAGGGGTTTTACTTCATTGCTTAATACGGCCTTGTTTTTCCTTCGACCCTTGCCCTC
>WFZZ01000055.1 GCA_015489315.1 Deltaproteobacteria bacterium
TAGTATTTTTGATCTTTTTAACCAAAAAGAGCATAGCATCTCCATTGGAACGGTGTAAAAAGGCCCTCACTACCACATCTGAAGGAAGACTTCTTGATATATCAGAGGTTAAGGGTGCACCTGAGATAAAAGAGCTTTCCATTGCCTCAAATAACATCATTTATAACACTGGCTGGCTCCTTGATACCTTAAAGGCCCAAAGTAATGGACTGAATAACCTTGGAAAAGAACTACAAAAGATCGTAAAAGAAATGAAGGAAGGGGCACAGGAAATAGACTTGGCTGCCCAGACAGTTGCTAGCTCTTCCGCCCAGGCTGCTGAAAATCTTACAACTGTAGCAAGTGCCACAAGCGAGCTAAATGCTGCAACTTCTGAAATAGCCCAAAGTGTTGCAGAAACGGCCCAATCTGCAAATGAGGCCTCAGAGGAGGCAGTTGCAACCAATGAACTTATGCAAAGGCTTGGTGAGGAGTCAAAAAAAATCCATCACATTATTGGTGTAATAAATAGTATTGCGGAGCAAACAAATCTTTTGGCTCTCAATGCTACAATAGAGGCAGCTAGGGCAGGAGAGGCAGGAAAAGGCTTTGCAGTCGTTGCCAATGAAGTTAAGGAGCTTGCAAAACAAACTGCAAAGGCCACAGACGAGATTACATCGATTATTACATCGTTAACTCAAGGGATTGGAGATGCAGTTTCAGCAGTAGAAAAGATTACCGGAAGTGTAAACAAGGTTAACGACCTTGCAAACACAATAGCAAGTGCCACAGAAGAACAGACAGCAACGGTTTCAGAAATAGATGTCAGCATCACTCAAGGGGCAGATAGCGTAAAGGCCCTTGAAAGAGAGGCCAAGACCCTTGCTGACAGATCAAACGACTTTGTGAGGTTCTCGGGAAGAATCATGCTCGCAGAAGAGGCACTTATAGATATTGGAAAGCAGTTAGAATCCCTTACAAGTATGTACTATGTTAATCAAAAGGCAGTTGAAGAGGCAGGTAATTTTGCTTCTCCAAAGGTAAAATTGATGGTTTCAACCCTTGCCCATTTCAAATGGCTTGAAAACTTTAGGCTGTCAATAATGAAAAGAAAGGCTCCTGATGTGGAGACGGATTATCACAAATGCATGTTGGGGAAATGGCTTGACACTTACGGTGACCAATTGGATGAAATGGGAGATATAATCCATGAGACCAGGCAAATCCATGCATCTCTTCATGGTGCCGTAAAGGATTTTCACCATTATTTTGACCAAAAACATGAAGAAACAGAAATTGCTAAGGATGTTAAAGAAAAGATAACAGATAGATTCCAAGAGCTTGTAAAACGGCTTGTAAGGCTTAATGGTGCTAACATATAATTTATTACATGGATGTCTTTATTGGACGTCAACCCATTCTTGATAAATCCGGTAGGATTGTGGCCTATGAACTCCTTTATCGGTCAGGATCCAAAAATGAGTTCCTAGATATAGACTCTGAGAAGGCCACATCCTACCTGATTAACCACCTTTTTACATCCTTCGGTCTTAGTGAGGTCTCAAATAACAGGCCTGTTTTTATAAATTTTGGGAAGAATATGCTACTTTCTGGCCTTCCACAATTTGATCCAAAGGCCGTTGTAATAGAGTTACTGGAAGGCCTTAAAATCGATGAAGGTCTTATTAATGCGTGCAGAAATCTCCATAGAAATGGCTTTAAAATTGCCCTTGATGACTTCATCCTTGAAGAAGGAATTTTACCACTGGTAAAAATTTCATCTATCATAAAAATTGACTGGCTTAGAGATAGTATTGAGAAGATAAGAGAACTGTTAAAGGCCCTTAAAGGCTACCATGGAGCCCTTCTTGCTGAAAAGATCGAAACACACGAACAATTTGAAATATCAAAAGAAATGGGCTTTAGCCTATTTCAGGGATATTTCTTTGCGAGACCAAAGATTTTAAAGAAAAAGGGATTGTCTTCAAATGAACTTACAAAGATGAAGCTCTTAAGGCTATTTAAAAGGGATGAATGGGATATAAAAGAAATAGCCAAAATATTAAAAAGTGATGTTTCAATAGTAGGTAAGCTACTAAATTTAATAAATTCTGCTAAATTTTCACTACAAAGAAATGTGGCAACCATTGAAGAAGCCATCATAATTATTGGGATTTCAGAGCTTAAAAAGTGGCTTACCATAATTTTATTTTCAGAGACATCATCCAATATCCACTATAGGGAAATTCTTGATATTGCCATTTTAAGGGCCTGTTTTTGTGAAGAGATTACAAAACTTGTAAATATCAACTTAAAGGATAGGGCCTATTTGACAGGGCTGGTATCTTTTTTTCACATACTTCTTGAACGGGAACTTAAAAGGCTTATCTCCGATTTACCCCTTGAAGACTCAATAAAAGAAGCTGTCCTTTATGAAAGGGGAATACTTGGGAAAATATTTTCCCTATCCAAGGCATACGAAAGGTTTGACACCAATAGAGTTTCTTCACTTAGTAAAGACCTTGGAATATCAAGGAAAGATTTGGCAACTTGCTATGTTAAGGCAGTAGAACGGACTAATCGTTATTGTAACTTTTAAAAGAAAAAGGCAGCAATATTGCTGCCTAATAGTCATTAAAAAAGTGGAGCGGGAAACGGGATTCGAACCCGCGACTTCAACCTTGGCAAGGTTGCACTCTACCAC
>WFZZ01000056.1 GCA_015489315.1 Deltaproteobacteria bacterium
AACCAGAAGATTATTTCGCTATTATGGCTCTTTTTAGGCTAGTAGAGTACTATTTTTTAGGAGACTTCAAATTTTTAACAGAATATCGAGTTCATTTTTCGTAGTTTTTTATAGCAAAATAGGAATGGGTATGAAAATTAAAAAGGGTTACAACTTTTTAGCTGTAACCCCTTGATTTTCTTGGTAGCGGGGGGAGGATTTGAACCTCCGACCTTCGGGTTATAAGCCCATAGGCCGCAATTTTCCTGCCTTTTTTAATGCACTCCTATTTTGCTTTAACCTCTTTATTTTATTTGTTTTTCTATTTCTATCTGCTTTAATTAATCCTGTAAGATTTAATCAAAATACCCTCTTTTTTTAGGTTAAGGTTGCATCTGGGTTGCACCAAGTGACCGTCGGGTTCGGGCCAAAACAACCCGATTTTCTTAAAAAAGTGGGTTGCACCAAAATTGAGAGGTTGCATATGGGCAAAGGAAAGTTTGTAAAAGTCAAAAGATTTGTTGGCGTCTATTACGTTGAGTCAAAATCAAGGCCCTGGGTCAATGGTCAGCCAGACA
The DNA here is from genome assembly GCA_015489315.1 of Deltaproteobacteria bacterium. GTDB lineage: Bacteria > Desulfobacterota > Dissulfuribacteria > Dissulfuribacterales > QOAL01 > JAADCZ01. The sequence continues at coordinate 558 of WFZZ01000056.1, forward strand.
GGCATTTTTTTATACGCTGAAAAGAAATGGCAAAATGGTAAGACGGTACACTGGCTGGGCAAGCGAAGCCATGACCGCCGAGCTCACCTCGCATCTTAGGGGAGAAGAGCTCAGAAAGATCAGGCTCGGTGAAGAAGTAAAGACTGCCAGGGAAATCAAGGCAGAAAAGCAAAAGACCAACAGGACCCTTGAAAAGCTAAAAGATACCTACTTTTCCTCAGACAGAGGCCGGAGTCTAAAGGGACGGAAAACCGACATTAACAGGTGGGACAAGCACCTAAAGCCCCTTATATCCCCAAAGAGGGTCTCTGACCTTTATCCCTTTGATATCGAACGGATCAAGAAGGCCATGGCCGATCGAAAGCCAGCAACCATAGCAAATGCCTTGGAATTGCTAAGGCGTATCATAAATTTTGGAGTAAAGAATAATCTTTGCCCTCCACTTGGTTTTACCATAGAGATGCCCAACAAGGATAACCAGGTTACAGAATATCTGACTAAAGAGGAGGTCCAAAGGCTGTTTGAGGTTCTGGATTCCTGGCCCAGTCAGGACGTTGCCCGTATGCTGCGTCTTGCAATGTTCACCGGCATGAGAAGGGGTGAGATATTCAGGCTTAAAATACAGGAAGTGGATTTTAACCAGGGCCTTATAACCCTCGTAAATCCAAAGGGAGGCAAGACAGAACATATACCCATGAGCGAGCCAGTTAGACAGCTTCTTAAGCAGCAGATAGAATGGGTAAAGGACAGATACCCAGAGAGCCCTTACGTCTTTCCTGGGCGAAGCGGGAAGCAGAGAGTTATTGTAGCGCAGTTGAACGCATCAGGGAGGCTGCAAGGCTGCCAAAGTCCTTCAGGCCCTTTCATGGGCTCAGACACCACTTTGCAGTTACCCTGGCATCAAGCGGTAAATTTACTCTGGACATGATAGGAGAGCTTCTAACCCACAAAGACACAAAGGTGACCCGCAGATATGCCAAGTTTCTGCCTAAGGCCAAGAAAAAGGCTGCCGAAGAAGCTGCAAGATTATTGATAAAGAGCGAGACAGGTAGAATGGAAAATAAAACGGTGCGCGATTTCAAGATAAAGAGTATCTGATTGAAATGGCGCCTGATCCAAAACAGCATATTTTGACACACCTGAAGGAGGGCAATGTCCGCTTTACCCTTCATGCTCAGCAAGAAATGGTAAATGACGACGTATCAGTGGATGAAATTTTGGATGCCTTAAATAATTGTGAAGTGGTCGAAAATTATCCTGAACACGAACGGAGGGCCTGTTGCTTGGTATGCGGGAAGACCTTTAAGGGCCGTTATCTCCATGTTGTATGTACAACAAGCTTGCCCTATCTTGTAATCATAACAACATATGAACCATTACCACCTAAGTGGATAACACCTTTTAAGAGGGGAAGACAATGAAAAAATGTTCTATCAAAGGCTGCCCTGGGCACTACGAAAAGAAAGACATCACCCATGTAGTCAATAAACATGGGCAAATCATCATTATTGAAAACGTCCCAGCAGAAGTTTGTACAGTGTGCGGAGACACCCTTTTAACACTTGACGTGGTTAGAGCCCTGGAAAAATTTCTGGCAAATCCCGGCGAACCTTCCAAGTCCGCTCCTATATACCAAATGCCATCTAAAGAGATGGCGGCCTAGTAAGAAAAAAGGCTAACCTTCAAGGTTCGATTTGAATTGATTCTTTATGATTCTTTTCACTAAAGACAAATATATGTTATTCCAAAGCAGAAAAGTCCTGTATGCTTTGTTTTTTCCACTACAGGGAGGCTATGGGAAGATTGAAAAAAACCGGTCGTCTATATGGAAAAAATATCACGAGAACAATGTAGATATTGAGAATCTCATGGATAGGTTATGGCACTCACGCTGCCTGAATGGATAGAACTAATGAGCTGGCCTACGATCTCACGAAGCCTGTTCATCATTAATACCGAAGCACTTTTTAAGAGTTCTCTTAGTTGGTGAATACATCAGTTGCCTGCTTTCTAAATAGGAATTTGAATGGTTTGAGAGAAGAAGGGAGACCGATGGGTGCTTCACCCCTAAATCCAAAATATAAGGATATCGTGATAGACAACCGCTAGCTTTACGTTGTGGGAGTGGTGGTGGAGAAGCTTATGGAAAATTAAAAATGGCCAGATTTATCTGTCAGCTAAATCTTTTCAATAAAGGAGGATGGTGATGGGAGTACTAAAAGCGTGCAGGCCGCGTGAAGACATCATCAAGGGGCAATTTAATCCCGAAATCTTTACTGCTTCCCTTAGTGAGGTACTTGATTACTACCGATCAGGCAGTGCAAGAATAAATTCCATTTATACGGATGCTCAGCAGTTTTTCAAAGAAGCCACATATCCCACCGATGGTTTGAAGGCTGTGCTTTCAGAGGTCTTTTTAAGGCTCAAGGGAGACAATACTGTTCCTGCCATTCACAGGCTTGAAACCGCATTTGGTGGAGGGAAGACCCATACACTCATTGCCTGCACACATATTGCCTATAAAGGGAAAGAGATTGCTGACGTTGCTTCATCCATTCTTGATCCAGGCCTTATGCCCGTTCCTGGCGAAATTACCGTCGTAGGCATTTCAGGAGATGCCATTCCCGTCCACAAACCAAAAGGTGAACGACTTATTCCCTACACCCTGTGGGGGGAAATTGCCTTTCAGGTCGGCGGGGAGGCCCTTTATAAAGAGCTTGAAGAGATAGTCACCTCGTATGCAGCCCCTGGCGATATATATTTTGAAAGGGTACTCAAGGGCAAAAAGGCACTCATAATGATGGATGAACTTGCCCAGTATGCTGCCAGATTGGCATGCGCACACCCCGGTGGAAGCGAACAGCTTGCCGCCTTTTTAATGGCCCTTCACCGTTTTGCCCGTACCAATTCCCATATTGCAGTTGTATTGACACTGGCAAGCGCAACAGATGCCTTTGCCAAACAGACCGAGCATCTTGCAAGGGTACTTTCCAAGGTCACAGGAAAGGATATGGATACGGATGATGCCATAGCCATTGGCCAGGAGGCACTAAAAGGGGTGTCAAGTGTTGTATCAAGGGATGCATCCCTGTTTGTTCCCGTTCAGCCAGCAGAGATTTCTCGCGTTCTTGGTAAAAGGCTCTTCCAATACATTGACCAGGAGGCTGCAAGGGCCACGGCGGCAGAATACGGGGAACTTTATCTTAAAAACAAGCCACTACTGCCTGAACTTGCCACAAGGCCCGAATATCTGGATATGATGGTTGCGCATTACCCCTTTCACCCCACCCTCATAGACTTTTTGAACAAAAAGCTTGCGGCTTCAGAAGAATTTCAAGGGACCAGGGGTGTTTTAAGGGTCCTATCGCTCACGGTAAGAAGTCTTTGGGAAAAGGGCCAGGACGTTCCAATGATACATGCCTGCCATCTTGATCTTAGAAATGCCAGGCTTGTGAATGAAATCATTGGCCGCACAGGAAGCGGAGACCTTTTGCCAGTGCTGAATGCAGATATTGGCGGAGTGGATACAAGCTCCATTGAGGGCGGACACTCCAACGCAGAGCTTTGTGATATGAAAAACCCCCATCCGGAAGGATGGCCGATGTATGAGTACACATGGAAGACAGTCTTTCTTCACAGCCTTGTTGAGCGCGATAAGGGCCTGAGCTCAAACATCTTTGGTCTCAGCGAGCAGGACGCACTTTTTAACTGCTGTTTTCCTGGGCTTTCTCCAGCTCAGGTAAAAACTGCACTAAAGGAGATAGAAAATAGCGCCTATTATCTTAGATTCAGTGACGGTCGCTATTTCGCAAGCCTTGAACCTTCTGTAAATATTGTTCTTGCCCGTATAAGAAAAGGACTTACGGATGAAGAAATTAACGAGCTTTTAAGCATATTCGCGCGAAAGGTTGTATCTTCTGACATCCGGACCTTTAAGGTAGTGCATGACGTAAGTGCCCCTGAACACATACCCGACAGGCAAGGAATACCTGTCCTTGCCCTTGTCTCCCTTCTTGCCGGAGAAATAGATGTGGATGAATGTGTAAAAACCGCAGGTCCAAACAGGCCAAGGATTGAACAAAATCTGGTCTTTCTCTTGGTTCCAGATACAGTTTCGGCCTTCCTTGGCCCCCTAAGAGATGAACCTGAAATTTTCAAAAAGGAACACACTTCTCAGGAAAAGGCCCTTTTCAAGCTGAAGGAACTTGCACGGACCGTCCTTTCAATGAGAAGGCTAAACGAGCAACCGGAAAGCCATGGAATAAGTTCAAGAAAGCTTGATCAGGGCAATTTCAAAAGACGCTTTAGAGAAAGGGAAAAGGCCCTTGAGACCGCAGTAACTCAAGTTTACAACAGCCTTTGGTTCCCATCTGCCTCCGGCCAGATTGTAAAAAAGGAGATACGGACAGCAGGCGGAGAGTCCGGGGCCAGCGTAATCGAGCAGATCAGAAAGGTACTTCTCGATGAAGGCGAGCTCGTCACCGGCGAACACACTGGGCTCAGCCACCTTAAGGGCCTGAAAAGGCTTTTTTTTGCAAGCTCCGACACTGTATCCCTGAAAAAAATCAGGGAAAATTTCTGTCGCATCAGAAAATGGCCCATCCTTGAAGGCCCTGATGTTCTTGATCAAATCATCAGGGCCGGGGTTGAAAGGGGAGTTTGGTGCCTTTTTCTCATGGAAAGGGAAGACGCTGTTAAGCCCGATGAATTTTACAGCCAGGAGAAAGGGCCGGTCCCCCTTAACCTGGACCTTGCAAGGGATTACTCGCTGGTGACCGTTGAAGGTGCAAAAAAGAGGGGATGGCTTGGTGGAAAGGGGCCGGACCTTACCAAAGTCACGGATTGGCTAAGGAAGGAGCTTTATGAGCATGAAAAAATGAGCATGGCTGAGCTCATTCAGGAACTCAGGGAAAGATATGGAGAAATTCCCGAAAAGGTAATTAAAGATAAATTCTCTGAACTTTGCAAAGAAGAAAAGGTAGTTGCCGCAAGAGAAAGGAAAGAGGGACAGCCAGAGGTGTTTTACGGCCCTCGGGCTGCCATGTATGTCCCTGTTGAACAGGACATTATCATGACTCCCAAGAGGGCCGTGGTCTCCGGGCTTATAACTTCTGATCAAAGGGAAGTCTTTGAGCTTTCTGGAAAATCAGGGGCCAACAAGATCATGCCCATCCTTGGAAGGCTTGGTGCCATTTATAGTCGCGGGGCCAAATCCGCCATTGACCTTTTGGACATTTACGATTTAAAGCTCCCCCACGGAGGAAAGCTTAGGCTTACATTAGAAAATGCAGGGCCGGAAACCATGAAGCACCTGGACGAGTTTTTTGAAGTTCTTGCAAATGTTGCAGAGAAAGACGATTTCACAGGGGCTGATCTTACCATTGAAGAGCCTAAAGAAGACTGTCTCCTTTTGAAGGAACTAAAAAAGGACCCGGAAACTAAAAAGGAATAGGCCCAAAGGCTTAAAGGCATACCTTTACAACAAGAGGAAAAAATTCCATGACCAGAAACCGTGTCAAACTCCTTGAACACTATAGAACCAAGGTGCAAAGAGAGCTTTATCATGCTCCATGGATCCTTAGGATCACAGAACACTATGACAAGCCTGTTCCTGTTTTAATCATAAAAGAGCGTATTCAGCCTGCAGACAGGGAAGATGCTCAGGGGCTTAAGGCTCCAAGGAGCATCTTGAAAGAGCGCGGTCTAATATACGGACAGAGCCAGCTTCGCTGTCTTCCCATCATAAGGACCATAATTTCAAGGGTACAAAACGATGCCGGGATACCACTTGAGCTTAACCGATTTTTTTCAGGAAAACGCATTACCTTCAGGGGCAATCTGCCCCTTGACGAAGAGGCAGGAGTAAAACTTGCCCTCATTTTTAAGCTTCAAGAGAGGATAAAGGAGCTAGACAGGGTAGAGCTTATTGCAAGAAGAGTCGAGCGTTTTACAAAAGAAGAGGCAGCCTACTGGTACTCAAGGATTACCAGCTTTGGGCCAGTAGCAAATCGCTGGGCAGCAGCAGGTATGAAGATAATTCTCGCAGGTCATGGTGGTGACAAAAAAGGGGTCAAGGAGATGTTGGAAGGGCTACGTAATATTTGAATGAGGATTGTTTTGAAATTGAATGTAAAAAACAAAAAATTATTTGTGCCATTTTATGTACAGTATGTAGTTTAGCAGGCGCCACGTGATACAATATAAAGTGTTTATCATTAAATATTTCCAATAACTTCATTCAAGTGAAAGATATTTATGTATAGACTGTAAAGGAATTTAGTACTAAATTCGATATTAAATACAAACAAAAGATGGGAAGACCTGAAAAGTTATTAAGGAAATGGCGTAGGAATAGGCCAAAAGAAGCCAGACTTCATGAAGTAAAAACGGTTCTCGAGGCCTATTTCCCAGGACTTTGGGAACAAAAATCAGGTTCTCATATTG
>WFZZ01000057.1 GCA_015489315.1 Deltaproteobacteria bacterium
ACCCAGGAAAGGATAACCTTTGTCCCTTCCCCTCGCGAGGTAAAAGAGGTTGCCCTTTATCATTTGGAACGAGTAAAAAAAGGTGTGGTGAGTTTTGGTCAGGGTTGTGAAGGAGAGCCCCTTTTACAATCTGAGCTCATCTCTTCTGCCATTAAGGGCATAAGAAAGGTCACAAAAAGAGGGACCATAAATCTAAATTCCAATTCAAGCCTACCTCAAAAATTGAAAGTTTTAATAGAAAGTGGTCTTGACAGCATAAGGATCAGTCTAAACTCCCTTTTACCCGAGTATTATGAACGCTACTACAGGCCCAAAGGCTACAATCTTAAGGATGTGTTATTTAGCTGGAGGCTGGCCAAGGAAGCGGGCCTTCACGTTTCGTTGAATCTTTTCATCATGCCCGGCGTGACGGACCAGGAGGATCATGTTGAGATTCTATCAAACCTTATTGAAAGATTTGGCCTTGACCTTATCCAGTTAAGAAACCACAATATCGACCCAGATTGGTACTTAGAAAAGATCGGCTTTAAGGATACGGGAAAGGCCCTTGGCGTGAAAGGAATGGTTGAGCTTTTAAAAAAGAGATTCCCACAGCTTAAATTTGGCTATTTTAACCCGCCACTAAAGGATTAAGAAAGGGATTGAGATGAAAGAAAAGATAATGGGCGTTGCAAGCAGAATTTTAAGGGAGGAGTCCCTTGCCTATGACATTTTGGAGATAGCACTAGGTGCAATTTTAGAGGCTGGCAATGAAATAGCAAGTCTTTATGAAAAGCCCCATGATGTGAACTATAAGGGTGAGATAGACCTTGTTACAGAGGCCGATTATAAATCCGAAGAAATCCTAAAAGAGGCCCTTTCAGGGGTGGCAAATGGTGAGCTTTTGGCTGAAGAAAGTGCTGAATCAATAGAGCTTAGGGATGGAACCTTTTGGATCGTTGACCCCTTGGATGGAACAACAAACTTTGCCCATGGTTTTCCTTTTTTTGCCCCTTCGGTTGCCTTTGCAACCATAAAGAATGGAAAGTACGAAACCCAAATTGGGTGCGTCTATCTTCCCATTCTTAAAGAATGCTTCTGGGCCGTTAAAGGCAAGGGGGCCTATCTGAATGACAAAAGGATATATGTATCAAAGGTTAAAAGGCTAAAGAGGGCACTTTTGGCAACGGGCTTTCCTTATGATGTCTATGAAAGGCCAGATGCTGTAATATCTGCCCTAAAAGATGTAATAGTAAAGGCCCAGGGGATAAGGCGGGCAGGGGCTGCTGCCATTGACCTTGCCTATGTATCCTGCGGGCGATTTGATGGCTTTTGGGAGATGAAGCTAAAACCGTGGGATACGGCAGCAGGTATACTTCTGGTGGAGGAGGCAGGAGGCACGGTTACAGACTTTACGGGCGGAGGATATAACCCCTTTTTGCCAGAGATACTTTCTTCAAATGGTTTTATTCACCAGGAACTTATAGAAATTCTTAGGGGCTATACATGTCAACCTACAAGATAATAAAATGTCCAAGGTGTGGGTATGAGATCAAGGCTTATAAAAATCCTGTTCCAACAGTTGATACCATCATAGAGCTTGAAGAGACAGGAAATATTGTCCTTATAAAGAGAAAGAACCCTCCCTTTGGTCTTGCAATTCCAGGAGGCTTTGTTGACTATGGAGAAAGCGTAGAACACGCTGCCATAAGGGAGGCAAAGGAGGAGACAGGCCTTGACGTAGAGATAAAGTATCTTTTAGGTGTCTATTCAGACCCAAACAGGGATAAAAGGCTTCACACAATAAGTACGGTATTTGTAGTAAAGGCAAAGGGCGTTCCGGTGGCAGGTGATGATGCAAAGGAAGTCCTTTTGGTGGATCCGATAAATATAAAAGACCAGTTATGCTTTGATCATGAGAAAATCATAAAAGATTATCTTAAAAGACTGGAACGCAGTTAATTTGTATCTTCGGCAATTACTAGTTGATTGCCCCCAGCTCTTTTTGCAGAATAAAGGGCGTCATCTGCCATTTTTATTAATTTTCTTACAGCGTAATCCGTATCTTTTTTATTATGATTGAGTTTTGCAAGTCCAAGGCTTAAGGTTACATCTTTTTTGTTAAGAGCCTTTAAGAAATTGTTCCGAATTCTTTCTGAAATGGCCACTGCCTGGTCAAGCTTTGCATAGGGGATTAAAACTGCAAATTCGTCACCACCAAACCTAAAAAGTATATCTACCTGATTTCTTGTGGAATTTTTGAGCGTATTGGCAAGGGCTATAAGAATTTTATCACCCTCTGGGTGACCAAATTCGTCATTTATATCCTTAAATCTATCTACATCAATCATCAAGAGATACAGGGGATATTTTTGTCTAATGGCTCGAACAGCCTCTTCTTTAATTTTATGATTAAAATATCGCCGGTTGAATAGGTCAGTGAGCCCATCCTTTACAGAGATCATCTTCAGGGTATGTCTTAACTGGCGCTCTTTGATTAGTCTTTGAAGCTTCGCCTCTATTTCATCAAGAGAACAAGGTTTTTGTACAAAATCACTGGCTCCGGCCCTGATGACATCGGTGTAGGTAAAATTTTTTGTATAGCCAGTCATAACAATGACATCGATATTGGGCCAGGATTCTTTTATGATTTTTAAAAGCTCAAGACCATCTATTTGGGGCATAATCAGGTCTGTAATTACTATGGTAAATGGATAATTCTCTAAAAGTTCAAGGGCCGCCTTTCCATTTTCAGCAATTTTAAAGTCAAAGCCCTTGTGTTCAAGAAACTGGCCAAGTAAATCTAAAATGGATTTATCGTCATCTACTACAAGAAGGTGTTGTTCTTCCTCTGGGATATTAATATAAGAAGGATCAATCAAAAAATCCGAATTATCCATATACCACTATCCACATTTTAATTAAGTGTCTTTATATCCTTATGACCTTTGTTGCCAAATGCATTGAAGTAACAATATCTAACATGTTGGTGGTTTGCCCAACAGCCTTTTTTTCAAAAAGATCAAAGAAATTAAGACAGGTCCCGCAGACAAGCACGTCCACTCCAGAGTCCTCAAGATTTTTTAGTTCCTCTAGGACCGGAGAATCCTTTGTTGAAAGTCTAACTCCTCCGTTAACAAGCACGATCCTCCAAAGATCGCTTCCTAGTTCTTTCAAAGTGCCTACAAAATTTTTCATCAAGGCCTTCCCAAGTTCGTCATTTCCTGAACCGAATATATCCGTGGGTATTACTACAAGGATCTTTTGCTCCTTATGATCTTCTGTTTGATGAGGGGGCTCATGTTTTATTTCGCACGTCCCGGGGGCCCCGGTAATCATAAAGCATCCCTTGCCCATTTCATTTACGGAGACAGACCACCCCTGGCTCTTTAGAAAGCGAGATACATTTTCCATGGATGCCTTGTTGTCAACAATAACTTCTACCAGTTCATTAGGAGAAGCCTCTATGGCATCCTTTGTGGCAAGAACAGGCTGAGGACAGGGCATTCCTCTACAATCGATCTTTTTCATAAGTCACTCCAAAATGTTCTATTTGGCAGTCATGTCTTTTTTTTGACCCTTTTCCAGAAGCTCTTGCAACTGGTTCATGAATTCCTTTAGGTCCTTAAACTGCTTGTAAACAGATGCAAATCTCACATATGCAACGTCATCCCATTTTCGGAGCTGGTCCATGACCCTCTCTCCAATTACCTTGCTTGGTATTTCTGGGCTTCCCTTTTCCTGGATATCCCTTTCTATTTCATCCACAAAGGCCTCAATTTTGTTTATGCTTATAGGCCTTTTCTCACATGCCTTAAGAATTCCATCAATAATCTTTTTCCGTTCAAAGGGCTCTCGGCGGCCATCCTTTTTGATGACCATGGGTTGAAATTCTTGTATTTGTTCATAGGTAGTAAAACGCTCAAGACAGTTAAGGCATTCGCGTCTTCTCCTAATGGCCCTGCCGTCTTTGGCAGGCCTGGAATCAACGACTTTTGAGTTAGGATGTTGGCAAAAGGGGCATTTCATATCGAGATGAAACACCAAAATAAAAAAGATTTCAATGGTGAGGATTAATTAAATTCGTATCTTACTGGATATTTATTTGGATCAAGTACAACCTGACAAGCCAAACGTTTTTCTACATTGATTACAATGGGGCCAAGAAGATTGGCTGTCATTTCTATTTTTTTATCCTTGTTAATTTCATTTCTTCTTATGGTAACAATTACAAGGGATTCGGCCTGTTCTGGAGACTCTAGTTCTAGGCTTTTTTCAATATCATCAGAAACCTCAAAGGAATAGTCAGATACTATAAGAGAAGGATTGATGACAATAAAGGCAAGTTCAGGGCTATCAAGACTCTGTAGCCAGAAAAAGGGAGAGTCTTCCCTGTGTGGCAAAAGGGCATATCTCTTATCCTTGGGAAAACCCAAGATGCCTCTGACAAAGTTGATAATCTTGTTGTTATCAATTTCTATAGTCCCAAATCGTGTGGTATCTATCTTCATATTTTCAAAAAGGCCTTTCTATCTATTAATTGCTTTTTTCTATATCTAGATCGTCAAAATCTAAGGTTTCATTGAATTGGCTCTGTGCTGCAAGACGGTTTTCCTCTAATATCTTCTGATAGACTTCTTCCCTGTGAATTGATAGCCCCTTTGGAGCATTTATGCCAATTTTGATGTTACCTTTTTTAACCTCTAGAATTGCAATTTCAATATCGTCGCCTATCCTGATTTTTTGCCCTGCCTTTCTGGTAAAAATAAGCAATCTTTGCCCTCCTTGGCCTCTATTTTTTCTCTTTATAGAATGAATTAAAGGTAATCGGCAAGGCTTACCTTCATTATCTTTGAAGCAGCTCCAAGGGCGGCCTGATAGGCAGTTTGAGTGGCATTAAGTGAGCTAATGGCCTCTATCATATCGGCATCTTCGATATTTGACAGAATCTCCTTATTAGTGAGGCGTCCTGTTTCGTTGAGATCTTCCTTGACTTCCAAAGAATTTTCCATTGAGCCAATCTTACCAATTTGATTGGTAATCTCAGTTAGGCTTTTATCAAGTTTATCAATGGCGTTTTCTATATTAGGTTGGCTATCTGCCATCAGACTGTCATAAAGGTCCTTTACTGCCTTAAATGCACCGCTATCAATAAGTGCACCTTTCCCATCTAGATTAATCTTTTCCTTTATTCCAGGGGCGACATTTATGGAGATGTCTTCCGTATTGCCTGTATATATGACGTTTCCTTTATAGTCCATTTGAAAGGGCATTTCATCTTTATGACTTCCGTTGGTTTTTGTACCTGCAAAGACAAACCTGTTGCCAAATTTGGTATTTCCTAGGCTAACAAGCTCTTCAAGTATACTTTTAACCTCTGTGGCAATAGCGCGTCTTGTGTCGGCATTTTGAGTATCATTGGCGCCCTGTATTGCAAGTTCCTTTGCCCTTTGGAGACGATCTTCGAAACTTCTTAAGGTATTTTCAGTAACTGCGAGCCACCCCTTTCCGTAGCTGATATTTCTTTTAAATTGATCAAGGTTGGAAATGGTATCCCTTACACCTAGGGCATGGGTAAGTTTTATAGGAGCATCAGATGGGGTCTGATATATTTTACCAGAAGATATCTGGGCATTGTATTTGTTTAACCTTTCTGTAAGTCTGTCTAGATCTGTTTTAACCCTTTCATACATGGTGTTCATTGTAACTCTCATGGAACATTGCCCCCATTTTTATTTTACCTGAAGGAGAGATAAAAATAGCTCATCTGCTGCCTTTATAAGCTTTGCTGCAGCCGTATAGGCATGCTGGAATTTTAATAGGTCAGAAAGCTCTTCATCGAGGGACACACCGGATATGTTTTCCCTCCTGGCAAAAAGGTCTCTTACAGCCCCCTTCATGAAATCATGGTCAAGTTCTACGGAACGAGTATTTATTCCTATTTCACCCACCAGACCGTGATATGAATCGCTTATGGTTGCGTCACCAAGGTCAGATATAGGCTCAGTGTTCAAATTTCTTATTGCAATGGCATTTTCATTGTTTGCTGGGGAAAGTTCTCCTGCCGGAGGTATAGAAAGGCCCAGGTAATTAAGAAGATTGGAATCATCATTTATAAATGAAAAATATGCAGCATCTCCAGCAGCAAAGATCTGGAGCTTATTATTTTTGATTACTGCCCTGAGGTAGTCTGTATTGTTTATGGCATCCCTTATATCTTCCAGAGAGTCATTATCAGGATCAATATTTATTGTCAAGTCACTTATTGGCTGGCCGTTACTGTCATAGGGTCGAATTATGATGTTTCCAGAAACGACATCTAGATTATCTCTTTTGGCATCATATGTTTTAACAGGCTCAAAGGTTCTATCTACCCTTAAGGATGCTTCAAAACTTTGGCCTAAAAAGTCGTTTGTTAAGTTTCCCAAAAATTTAAGAAAATTAGTAGGTGGTGAATTGGCTGGGTCTTCTTCAATAGAGACTTGATAGCTTTCGTTTTCAGCTTGAATTTTAATGAGACCATCTTCTATTGTTGCCTTGATTCCTTCCAGAGAATTAATTTCATCTAAGATATCATTAATAGAGGTTTGAGCCCTGTTAATATTTATGGTTTTTAATATTGGGTTGCCATCTCTATCGTTAACAGTAAGGCCTGAACTATCTTTTAGGCTTACAATTAGGTTTCCATCATAAATTTTTTCACCAAATTTTCTTTTGGGTTCCATGACATCATAAGTGCTAGTGATAGAATCGACCTTTCCTGTTCCAACCTTGGCTGCTGCTATCAGTCTGGGATCATTAATTAAGTCAGGATTTAGGGTGATGTCGTTGGCAGTGGTTCCCGTAAAGAAACTGTTAAGTCCAAGGGCCATAAGGACATTGGAGGTATCATCGGAAAAGGCAAAGCCCTCTACAATTTTGCCATTATTTGGAGTACCATCAACACCAATTACCAGGGTCTTGCCATTTATTACCGAAGCTGTAAGCCCGTCAATATTACCTATCTGGCTTGCAACGGAGATCAGGTTGGTATTTGAATCGACATTTATTGTTATCGGATCATTAATTCCAGGAGTTGAAGTATCTGTATCAATAACATTCCCGTCCTTGTCATAAAGCCAAATCTTGAAAGAGCCCTCTTTGACATCCCCTGAAAATTCAAGACCAGAGGATTTGCTAATCAGAGGTTTATCAGGATTTAAGACTTCATTAAAACTTGTAACCTCTTGAAGAGGAATGAGACCCACTCCCTGTGCGTGTTGAGCATTTACGGTTTTTATTAGCTCTTTTGCAATTAAATTTAACTTTTCCGTAAAAGAAAGAGGATAGTTGTTGTCAAATTTCCCAAGTTTTAGACCGATAATATCCCCATTTATCCCATCAATTTGAAAACTTATTGGATAGGTACCTGGATCGATATCCTTAATTTTAATTCTTCCATCATCAGTTGTTGTAATTTGAACTTTATTACCAAATGCATTGGCGACGAAATTGGCAAAGTCCCTTATGGTGGATGAAGCATCCCCGTTAAATGTATCGGAAATGGCATTACCATCCTGGTCTATCCCTGAAAAACTAATGGTGAAGTTTCCATTTACAATTACGCCATCGATATCTGAGAAGAGATCATCCATGTGTATGGCCTCTCCTCCATTTGACGTATTAACAATGGAATTTGTGAGTTCCGTTGGGTCCTTTGGTTTTAACTTTCTTTTGATATCAAGCCAGCCTCCAAGCTCACCGCTGGTGATATCCTTGGTGGTTAACTCAAAGGTTTGACCATTTGATCCAAACCAGGTGACCTTGTTATCCAAAAGACCCAATTCCCAGGCCTTGTCATCTTCTACCAATGGGCTTCCCTGTCCAATCAAAATGGTATAAGAGCCCCTATCGGTTTCAAAGTATTTAATATTGGTCAATTGTGAAAGTTCTTTCACTAGCTCATCACGCTGGTCTCTCAAGTCATTGGCTGAGTGATGGCTTGCTTCAGCAGATACTATCTGAACATTTAATTCTGCTATTTGCTTTGCCAACCTGTTGATGTCGTCAATATTGCTCTGAATATTGAGATCAATATCTCTAGAGAGTTTCATAAGACTTTGATATTTGTCCTTTAAGGATTGAGCTAAAAGACTTGCCCGTTGAAGAAGAGTCCTTCTCTCAGTCATTCCCTCCGCATTATTGGCCAAATCATCCCAACCCTGCCAGAAATCGGCCAGCAGATTGTTTAAGCCATTTTCATCAACTTCATTCATTAACGATTCAATCGTCTTAAGACCTGAGAGTCTTGTTTCAAGACCGCTCAAATCAGAGGTTTTGGCGAAAAGGGACATGGTGATAAATCGGTCATATGCCCTTTTAATTTCGGTTGCGTCAACTCCATTACCAATGGGACCTATAAAAGTTGGAGTAGGTGGTTTGGCGGTAAGAGTTACCTTTTGTTTGGAATAACCTTCTGTATTTACATTGGAGATATTGTGGCCGATGGTTTGAAGGTTGGTCTGATGGGCCAAAAGCCCCACCTTTGCTATATTTAACAGGCTGGTTAATCCACTCATCTTGCCCCCTCAAAGGCCCCTTTTTGAAGCCTTTCATAGAGTTTTAATAACTCTTTTTCCTGGTCGGGTCTGGTCGAAGTCGTTTTTGGGCTACTCAGATGGTTATTTAAAAAAGGTCTTTTCGAAGTTTTTTTATGATAACAAGTATCTTTTTTGAGGGTATTTCCGGAAAGTATATTTGATAATTCATTTAAAAACTTAAGGCGTTCTTTTAGCCAAAAAAATGTCTTTCCATTGGTAAGGGCTACAAGCTGTTTTGTCCTTTGTCTCCTTTTTAAAAGTTCAAGGGTATAAGCCCCCTTTTTATATCCAAGAGATGTTAAAAGTAATTCGGCATTGTTTCGAGTCTCTTTTGGGGGAATATCCTTTATTTTTGAATGTATTCTTTTTGATAGCTCTTCTTCGTCCCTGGCAATTCTGTTTGCAAGATTCTCTTTAATTTGAAATATTTTATAAAGCCTTGAAAAGTCATCTCTAAGAAGATACTTCCATTCAGCCTTTAATAGGCGGTCTAATGTTTCCCATTTATCCACAACTTCTTCCAAAAGAGCTGTTATTTCATCATCAATGCCCCTTTTCTTTTTTTCCATTTGTTGGTCTTTCATTTGTCTACCTCGTAAGATATTCAAAAAGCATGTCCGAAAGACCTATGGCAGACTTTGTCTTTGTGGCTTCCTGGCAAAGCTGCTGGTCAAAAAGGCTAGTGTAAATGTCTTTTTGAATGGAATCGGGGAATATCCCGCCTTTTGGTATGGTCTTTCTCATCTCCTTTAACATAATGTTTAAGAAAACCGCCTCTACACCTAGGCATGCCTTTTTTAAGGCCTCTTTATCCTGACCTTTCGCTGATTTTTTACTAATACCTGAGCCCTTTAAAAGATCGAGACTTAAATCCTGTTTGAAATCGGTTTGATTGAGAGGTCTAGTTATCCCAGTCATTGTATCTTCCTTAACTAAATTACTCTTAGGTCTGCATGTAATGCCCCTGCTGCTTTAATAGACTGCATTATAGAGATCAGGTCCCTCGGAGTGACGCCAACTGCATTAAGAGCTGATACTAACTCACCAATGGTTGCACCTCGTTTTAAGACGATGAGTTTTCCAGCGCCTTCCTTGACCTTTACTTGGGTATTTGGGGTAACAGCAGTCTGACCCCCTCCAAATGGGGCGGGTTGGCTTACCTCAGGATTTTCCTTTATCTGAATACTCAGATTTCCATGGGCAACGGCGACAGTTGATATCCTAACATTTTTCCCCATTACTACAGTGCCTGTGCGCTCATCAAGTATAACCTCTGCCTTGGTATCAGGTGAAATTTCTACATTTTCTACAGCCGCCATAAGGGCCACAGGAGAGCCTTCATATTCAGGAGGAATTGTAAGGGAGATGGTCTCCGCATCTATTGCCTTGGCAAATTCAGCTCCAAGTGTATCGTTTATTGCATCTACTGCTCTTTCGACAGTGGTGAAGTCAGGTCTAAAGAGATTTATTTTCAGTTCCCTTTTGGCCATTAAATTTACCGGAATCTCCCGCTCAATGGTCGCCCCGTTTGGGATACGGCCCACTGTAGGGTGGTTTTTCTGAACATTTGCACCTGCACCACCTGCTGAGTAGCCGCCGATGCTAATTGGCCCCTGGGCTATTGCGTATATCTTTCCATCAATTCCCTTTAGGGGAGTAAGGATCAATGTTCCCCCGAGTAGGCTTTTTGCGTCACCAAGGGAGGATACGACTACATCTATTTTCTGGCCAATTTTTGCCAAGGGGGGCATCTTTGCAGTAACCATTACTGCCGCCACATTCTTTACCTTTATTTGCTTCGGATCCACACTAATTATGCCCATGCGTTCCATTATGTTTCTGATGGATTTAATAGTAAATTTTACCTGCGTGCCATCCCCTGTGCCTGCAAGCCCCACTACAAGGCCATAGCCAACAAGTTGATTTTCTCTAAGACCCTGAATGGATGCTATGTCTTTAAGCCTTGCCGAAAAGGATGGCGCTGCTGCAAAAAAAGAAAAAATTGCCACGAAAAGGATTATTTTTCCTATCCACAAAGCCCTGAATCTTTTCAGTAGGTCCATATTTTTTCTTTTGATTTCAAAAAGTTTCATCTTTCTTTAGGGAAATAGCCATAATTTTCTATTTATTAAGCAAAAACAAGGCCAATCTAGAAAGGGGCAATAATTCCAAGTAGTCTTCCAAGCCATCCAGGGTGCTGCATTTCACTTAGCTGCCCTCCGCCTGAATAAGAAATCCTTGCCTCAGCAATCTTTGTGGATGAAACTACATTGTTATGGTCAATATCTGATGGACGGACTATACCAGTAAGCACAACATATTGGGTTTCATTATTGATTGTGATTTCCCGTGTTCCGCGGATAAAAAGATTTCCACCTGGCAATTTTTTCACGACCCTTACAGAGATGGTACCTGACAAGGAGGTATCTCCTGAGGTTGCCCCTTTGCTGTCGAATTTATTTTCGCTGAGCCCTCCGATGGCCTTTGTGGCATCTACTTTTTGACCTGGGTAATGGGGAGAAACCTGTTTATTAAATTCAAGACCAAGGATTCCCGTAAGTCCTACATTTACTGAAGACTTTTTATCCGTATTTGTCTTAACATCCTTTGCGCCTTTAAGGTTTTCCTCTATTTTCACCGTGAGGACATCTCCTACCCGTCTTGCCCGAAAATCTGCCACAAGGCTTCCTTCAACATCCGGGTCAAAAAGTGAGCCCTCCTGGGGTTGAGATGGCTTAATGGGCAAAGGTGAAAAGGTTATGTCATCATTTCTTGTTATCTGAGGGGGCTTGTTTACAGAACAGCCTGAAATAATCATTAAAAAAAGAATCAAAGCTATTATCTTGAATCTTTTAAAATAAACCCTTTTCATAATCAGCTCCTAAAAATTGACATAAACTGTATGGCTATCTCTTACCCGGGCAATAATCACCCTTTTGGTCTGAATATTTTTAACCCTTACAAAGTCCCCAAGTCGCCCATTTTCTACAGCCACGCCGGGGCATGTGATTTCAATGGTTGGGGACTTTGCAACTATGAGGACCTTGTTCCCTCTCTTTACCAGTAAAGGTTTACTGATGCTGCTTGCATAGATAACTTGCCCGGGCCTCACAGTTCTTTTGGCCTGGAGTCCCAAAATGGCGTTTGGATCATCAAAAAAGCGACTTTTAAGCTTACTAATTGGCATTCTAACAAGGCTAATATCCCTTGGGCCTATTAGTTGCCCTCTTATAAGTCCATTTTTAGCGCAAATAACCCGTTTAAAACATTCTATATAGGCACAGGCCCTTGCCCGACGACAGGGTTTTCCATTAACAAGGATTGTTACAAGGCTAGATACCTTGCCCAGAAACTGTCCGCTTCTTGGTTCAGAAAATTTGAAGGAAAGTGTTCCCTGTGGAACCCAGATGTTTTTAGGAAGTACCTTAAGGTCTGAAATCTCCATCTCTCCCTTATCCCAGGGGGAATTGGCCATCAAAAAGGCCTTAAACCTTTTCTTTATAATGCCTTCATCAACTAACTGGGTCTTTAAATCCTGGCTGGAAAGGCACACAGGGGTATGAAAGAGAAAAATAAGCCCAAGGAAAAATGATATAATGAAAAAGGGGCTTTTAACCTTTTGACTTATCATTATAAAAACCTCCATGGAGAGCTATCTCTTGAGGTTGCTTGCAATACCCAGCATATCATCTGCTGTCTGGACGGCCTTAGAGTTAAGCTCATAGGTCCTCTGGGTAACGATCATATCCACCATCTCCTGGACCACATCCACATTGGACTGTTCCAGAAATCCCTGGGCGATCGTTCCAAAACTGTCTGTTCCAGGGTTTCCTTCAATGGGGTCGCCAGAGGCCTCGCTCTGTCTGTAAAGATTTCGCCCTATGCTTATAAGACCGGCAGGGTTGGGAAAGTCTGTTATGGTAAGCTGAGACTGGGCCAGTGCGTTTCCGGCCTCATCTGAGGCAGTAATGAGTCCATAGGCATCAATAGTTATGTTTATGGTGCCCTGGGGTACTGCAAATTCTGGCTGGAGTTTGTAGCCATTGGAAGTGACAATATACCCGTCTCTATCGAGTTTAAAGGCCCCTGCCCTTGTGTAAAGTTCCTCGCCATTTACTAGTATCTTAAAAAAACCTCTTCCTTCTATGGCCCAATCAAGATTGTTTCCTGTGCTTTGATAGTCTCCCTGGGTGAATATCTTTTGAATGGCAGAAGGTCGAGAGCCGAGTCCAACCTGCATACCTGTTGGCATCTGTGTACCATCTCCATTTTCGGTACCTGGCATCTTTATTGTTTGATAAATAAGGTCCTCAAAATCTGCCCTGCTCCTTTTGTAGGCAGTGGTCTTGGCGTTTGCCAGGTTATTTGAGATTACATCAAGGTTAAGTTGCATAGAATTCATTCCTGATGCGCCAGTCCATAGGGCTCTCATTTAAAATCCCTCCTTTTATTTAACCTACTCTTCCAATGTTATTTGCTGCCTTGTCATTTAACTGATCAACTGTCTGGAGCGTCTTTTGCTGGACCTCGTAGCCACGGTTTAAATCGATGAGATTCACCATTTCTAGTATTGGATTAACATTTGAATTTTCGATATATCCCTGTTTAACAACTGGTTCACCGGGGGTCGGAGTGCCTGCTCCCTTTGTGGCCTGAAAATAGTTTTTCCCAAGCCTTTTTAGGGCTTGTGGGTTTTTAAAGGTTACAATATCAATCTTTGAACTTATGGTTTCATCTACAAAGAAGTGACCATCTTCACTGAGCCATGTACCTTTTCCAGTGGTATCTTCCAGGACGATTGGTGCACCATCTCCAAGGACCCTGTATCCTTCCTGTGTCACCAGCTCATATTTATCGTTAAGAGTAAAATTGCCTGCCCTGGTATAAAGTGGCCCGTTTGGACCCTGGACTACAAAAAAACCAGCCCCATCAATGGCACAATCAAAGGGGCTGTCACTTTTTTGAAGGCTTCCTTGGGAAAAATCTGCCCATCCCTGTTCACCTTTTGCCGCTCTGCGGTTGCCATCTTGAAGGTTTAAGAGATATTCATGAAAGGTGGTGTGAATAGTCTTAAAACCAACAGTATTTGCGTTGGCAAGATTGTTTGTGGTGACATCCAGCTTGGTTTCAAGAATTTTTGCCCCTTCAAGGGCCTCCATTGCACCAAGTCTCGTGTATGGATGAAGTCCTGTATAAAGTTTCATAGCATGCCTCCTGACAACCTAAAAGCAATGAGCGTGCCTTGTTTCTAGCTTGCTTTAAATGGGAGAAAAATAGGTAGATTTTCAACTTTTAATGGAAAGATAGACAGGTATTGCCGGAGAGTCCTATTCGTACCTGCTATTTTTTGCCTTTCTTGTTGACTTCGTAAACCCAGGTAAGTATCTGGGCCACTATAACATAGGTTTCGGGTGGAATTTCTTCATAAAGATCGAGTCTTGAAAGGACTTCTACAAGGTCCTTTTCTTCCTTTACTGGAACTCCTGCCTCTTTTGCTATCTCAATTATTTTTTGGGCTATTTCCCCTTGGCCCTTTGCAGTAATCCTCGGGGCATTATCCTTTTGAGGATCATATCTTAACGCAACTGCTTTTTTGGCTTTTTTCATTTTTTCATATCCATCATGTTACAAGATGAAACGAGCCATTTGACGAAACTGGTAGCAGGGTCTCAATGGAGTCCTTTCTTGAACTTAGGTCTATATTTTTTATCTTAAGTCCAAGAGCCCTGATCTTTTCATAAAGGACGGGTAAATTCTCACGGATAATACATAGGCTTTTTTCTTCTGACTGAACATTGATTGAAAGGCCATCGGGTTCTACTATGAGGTGAATAAATAATTCTCCAAGGTTTGTAAGATCAAGGTCAAAGGCGATGTGACAAAACTCATTTTCATCTTCTCCTCTTTTAGCGTCTTTTTCTTTCCAATACATCCACTGTCCAATACCAAGGCCTTCTCTAAATAAAATGGGAAAAGCAAATACCTCTAGTCCCAGCTTTAAAAGATGTGCATGAATCCGATCATTGGTTTCTGTTAGATTTATAAGGCCCTTTAAGATATTTTTTGCAATCTCCTCTGGGTCCTTTTCAAGGTGTTGTATGTTTAAACCTTCTTTTGAAATATCTCTTTCTTGAACTGACTTTTGTGATGATCTATTTAAAAGAAATTGTTCAGTCTTAGAGGCCCTCTCTATCGGCCTTCCTTCCAGGAATGGCTTTTGGAAGGCTTCAAAATTTGGTTCTTTGGTACTTTTAATGACTTCTTTAGATTGTGTATCCTCACTGGTTTTTGGGGCTATTTCTTGATCAAACTGCACTTTTTTATTGGGATTTACCCCTTTTTCAATAAGGACTCTTTCAAAAGGGCCTTTTCTATTAGAAAAAGGGTCATTAAAAGAATCTTTGTCATTCTTTAGAAAGGGACTTTTTAATACGTCAGGGATATTTTTTTCTTTTTCTATATGTTCATTTTGAAGGTTTTCTCTTTGAACAAAAGGCTTTTCTATTCTGTTTTTATCTTGAAATCCTTTTAAGTTATGTCTAGTTACCTTTCTAAGAGACACGCTTTCATCTTTAGAAAGGTCTTTTTCATTTTGTTGATTTTTTCTGGAATCAGTTGGCGACCTTTTGGCCTTTTTAAAGGCGGTAAGGTCTTCTTTCTTAAGCCAAGTTATGGTGCTATTGTTATTTTCTATATCCTTGTTCTTAGTGGTTATGTCCTTATTAACCATATAATTTTCTTCTGTTATCTTAAAAACTTGGATCCCTTTGGACTTTATAGCATTTTCACTTGTTGATACTTCAACTTTGGGAAAGCCACTTTTTGATGATGGCTCAGGCCTTGAAAGAGAGGGATTATAATCATTTTTTTGAAGAATATTTTTGGGATTGGCCTCTTTAGTTGCTGGTCCTTTTTCATTTGAAGATATCCCTTTTCCAAGTAATTTTTCGTTCCCTCTTTTTGATCTTTCTAAAAGGGTGTCTAGTTTTTCGAAAAAGGGTTTTGAAAAAAAAAGTGCCTTTTCTTGAAGGTCCTTTGAAGAGGTATTTTCGTCAATATCCAATGTATCAATTACTTTTTTTAAGATTGCAATTTTTGGAAGAATTTCATCTTTATAAACACCTTTTTTAAGGTATTTTTGGAGACCTCTTACGAGCTTTAAGTTGCTGTTAAGCCTTATTAGATTTGTCTTTGAGGTAGCCAGAAGAGACAATGAATTTTTTAAAAGTGGTGTTGTTTCATCCTTTTCAACAACTTTTACTTCAAGAGGGGAGCCTGAGCCTATCACCTTAAGCCTTACCAGTTCTCCTTCTTGTGCCCTAATTTGACCCTTTGCAGTAAATATTTCACCAGTTGGGGTTTCAATTTGTGATAAAGTGCCTTCATTTTTTAACAGTATCCCTTCAATTACGTCACCGATCTTAAGGTCTGAAAGAAAGGTGCGTTTTGAGGCTACTTCGATACTCTTTGAGCTCTTAGAAAAAAAAGAGGATATTTGTCCTTCCAGGATTTTTAAAAGGTGCGGAGGAATCATATCAGCGATTTTTTATATTCTTATCGGTCAAATCACTAATTAGAAAAATTTTGATATGTCTTTATTGGTAACCTCTCACATGGACCAATGCCTTGAAAGCATGTGTCAGCGCCTTTGATCCAGCCATAGCCGCTAAGATCGTTTTCCCCAACATCCATGTTAATGAATATCCAGCCATTAGTCGTTTTGAAAATGGCTTGAGCATACTCATTAGGCTTAAGAATACCTTTCAGGCCGTATTTTTCTCCAGGGCCTCTAAAGACCTTAGTTTTCATTCCGCCAATAAAACAAAATTTTGGTTGTGGTGGTTCAGTTTCTTGAATGTTTCTACAATCACCAGAAAGAAAAGCTGTTCCATTTAACGGTGTCCAGCGAAGCCTAAACGGTCCAACATTACAAGCCTGGGCAACACCTGGATCAAAGCCAACCCAGGTTCCATTTTTTGAAAATGAAAGCACTTCAACCTTTTCAGCCGGATTTAAGGTGCCAAATTTTTCACTTTTATATGAAGGATAGAAAAAGACAGGTGTTTCCTTTAAGGGGATCAAAAGACAGGTTTTGTGTGCATCTTCTTCAGAATCATATTGTTCTCCCATAAATCCAACATAATATATACGGCTTTTAAATTCCCACCCAAATCCATAGACCTTAAGAGTTTTTATAATATTTGGAGCAATTTTTAATCCTAAAAGATCAGGGGATTGCCATGTGAAAGTAGCAGTGATGGGTTTTTGGCTAAAATGTTTTTTGTCAGGAGTCCCCTTACAATTGTTGTAAAATCCATGATACCATCTGTGCTTATTCCCTTTTTTATTAAGATAGGTAATGGAAATTTGTAAGGCTCCTTCTGGAAACCACCTTGGGTTCCAGTTGGCAATATTTCCACCCCTTTCATAAAGAATTTCTCCCTTAATTTTGACATAAAGGTGCCTTAGATTTGAGACTTTAATGTTTAAGGGAAATACAATACCTGCCGCACCTCCGTCATTTCCTCCTTGTATGCGTTTTAATTCAATTATCTTACCCTCTTCACCATCGATTATGTTAACGCTATTTCGTCCATGGACTAAGGAGCCTGGCTGGAGCCATAAGTTCCAGCATCTTCTAGATGTGATAAGGTTTTTCCCTAATATTTCCGCGGCATAATAAGAGGCATCCTCTAGTTCTCCCTTAACTGCTATGGGTTTATAAAAAAGAGGGCTTAAAAGGACAAAAAGTATCCAAAGTCTCTTACGTTTCATTTTTTATCCCCCTTTATCTTTATAATTTAATTTCTGATTATAGCTAAATAGCCTCCTTTTTCCATTTAATAAAGGAATGTCCAAAATTTTTAGATTTTTTAGATAAAAAAGCTCTTTTTTCTCTTGACAATAAAAATCTATTGATCTAATATTTAACTAACTAAAAAAGCCCCCTAGGGGCTTTATGAAAATGGGAGGCCCTTATGCAGTTTTTGGATCTTCAAAAATTAAGGCAGAGAAGAGATATAGTTAATCGGATTGATTGGAATATGACTCCAGAAAAGGCAGTAGATATGTATCTTGAGTGGGGTGCAGGATGGACTAGGGGTAATGATTTTGTTAGAGGTGAAGGCGATGAGTCCATTTATTTTGTTTTATATGAATGGGAGACACCTCCTCAAGTCACCCTATTAAGAAGAAATTCAAAAGAAGTAGAAGAGCTTGCCAAGATTCCAATAGATAAAAAGTTTTATATAAAGACCATAGAAGAAGGTGGTAAAAAGGCTGGCGTAGGAGTGTATGCCCCAACAAAGGAGTTAAAAAAGTGGTTGTCTGAGGTGCTATCAGGCCCTCCAGTAGAATAGACTAACTGACCCCTCCTTTCTTGTTGTTATTTCCTTCCTCCTCTCTGGCCGCCTGGTAAATCCAGGCGGCCATTATTTTTCAGGCAAGGGCTTTTCCCTTGATGAAATTTTAAAATTTTTTATTTTGTTGGCCAAAGGATTACAAAAAATGTCCTATCTTTTGGTGTCTAAAAAAAAACAACTACTCTCGGCAGCCATCATGTGGTCAGCAGTCGGGATTTTTCTCTTTTTACGTGGGGTTATAAATATCTCACTTCTAGATGATCCCTATAAATATCTTTGGGTGACCATTGCTCTGGCCCTTGGGGTCTTTAAGGCAAAGTTTGTCCTTGAAAAGACGGCAAAAAGGATAATTGAAAGGATATTAAAAAGAGATGATCCCTCACATTTTTTTGGTTTTTTGCCTTTAAAAAGCTGGATACTTATTGGTTCAATGATCGGGCTAGGTATCCTTCTTAGACACAGTCCCCTAAATCGTTCTTTGGTATGGAGTGTCTATGTGGCAATTGGAGCTGCCCTTTTTGCATCAAGCCGCATCTTTTGGAAAGGCTGGAAGGGTGTTTCTTAAAAATTAATCAATTTAGATTTTGATTTTCCTTGATACAAATATGGTTCCAAAAACAGGATTTCCTGCCTCTTTTCTAAGAACCAGGTCTTTTTCTGAAAGGATAGACCCTCCCTTTTCTTTAAGTTTTTCTCTTACATAGTCCTTATTATGAGCGAATCTTCCAGTTCTTTGAAGCCTAAAGTCACTATTGCCAGGTAACTTTTCAACAGAAAATCCAAAAATTGAATTAGGCTTAAGGATTTTGTAAACCTTTTCAAAGACTCTAGATAGATCGCCAAAATAACAAAGGCAGTCAGAGCTATAGATGAGGTCAAATGAAAGGTCATTTTCCCATTCATCAAGTATATCTGCCTCTATCAGCTTATCATAAAGCCCCTTTTCTTTTGCTATGCCAAGCATTTTGGGGCTACAGTCTATCCCAACAAGATGTATTGCAAAGGGCCGATAGAGCTCTGCTCCAAGGCCTGTGCCACAGCCAAGATCAAGTATATCCATATCCTTTCTTAAAAAGGGTTTTAATCCATCAAATAGGTGCCTTGGTGTATTGTATTCAAGATCCTTTAGAAGTTTTTTTTCAAAGACATGTGCCCAGTCATCAAAGGTCTTTTTTACATATTCCTTAGGTGCCCTGTCGGTTAAATTTTGTTCCATGCAATTTAAAAGGAATTTTGCCGTGGGCTCCTGAGGAGCCCTTTTAAGGACCCAGCTAAGTTCCTTTTTCGCCCCTTTAAAATCCCCGTACCTAAAAAGAAGGACTCCAAGATTGAAGTGGGCAGAATAATAATCATTATCCAACTCAATAGCCTTTAAAAGGGCCTTTTTTGCCTTATGCAACTCATCCAGTTCCTCATAAATCACTGCAAGATTGTTAAATGCCTTTGCATAGCCAGGCGAAAGCTCGCACACCCTTTTAAAACAGGAAAGGGCCTTTTTATAATCACCTTCTTCCTTATAAATAAGCCCCAGATTATTCCATGCATTAACAAATCCTTCATCAAGTTTTAGAATACGTTCATAGATTTTTTTCGCCGCCTTAAACTCCCCTAAAGATTGTTTAACCATTGCCAGGTTATAAAGGGCCGGAAGGTAGTCTTTTTGAATCCTTAAGCACCTTGAAAGATATTTTTCTGCCTCAAGGAAGTTTTTTCTCTGAAGCAAAATGGCAGAAATTGCATTCAGTATCTGAAAATTTTCAGGATCAAGCTCAAGACATTTCTTGAAATGCCTTTCAGCCCCTTCTAAGTCTCCCCTCTGTTGACAGATTAGGGCCATTTTTATTCTCTTTTGAATATCCATAATAGGTTCATAAAAAGAATTCAAAATTTGCCGTTTAGCTTCTTGTCAAAGTGCCTATTACATAATATAAATGGGCACAAATTCAATGCTAACTATCGTTTTTCGTTAAATTTTTGGGGAATCTATAAGTCTATACTGAACAATTAGCAGCATATAATTTGGTTAATAATACGAATGAGTCAGGGAAAATTTTATTTTAAAAAGGCAGGGATTTTTTGCTGCATTTTTTTTGTGGGGTTCCTATTTCTGTACAGCCCAGGTTTTTGCAAGGAGGAAGGCCAAAGACTTTCTCTAAAGGAGGCCTTTCAAAATGCCCTTAATCATAATCCTATTATTCTCAAGGCTATTGCCCAAAAAGAAAAGGCACATGCCCATGTCTTTAAGTCCATTAGCGCCTTTTTACCAAAGGTTAATTTTGAATTTGGATATACGAGGTCAAACAATCCAGTAAAGGTCTTCTCTGATAAGCTTAACCAGGCAGATTTCAGGACATCTGACTTCGACGTGGATATCCTTAACAATCCCGATTACAGAAGTGCCTGGCAGGCAAGATTTATAATGACCCAGCCTGTATTTAACCAGGGTCGAGAAATAATTGGCTATAAGACCTCAAGGCTTTTGGAAGAAATGTCCAGGCTGGGGCTAAAGGGTGCAGGCCAGGATGTTCTTTTTAACGTAGAAAAGGCCTATTGCCAGGCCCTTTTGGCCAAGGAGAAGGTGGATGTTTTGGAAACCGCCTTTAAAACGGCCCTCTCTCATGAGAGGCTGGCCAGCAAAAGATATGAGGCGGGTCTTGTTTTAAAATCAGATGTATTGAGTGCAAGGGTTCAAAAATCAACCATTGAAAGGGAGCTTTTTAAAGCGAAATCTGATTATAAAATTGCCATGGCTGCCCTTAATAGGGCCATGGGCTTAGGGCAGGATAAGATGTGGGAACTTAGCCCCTTAGATAATGAAAAAAAGGACCCTGATGCACTTAGTGTGTTAATTGAGAAGGCCAAAAGGTTTAGGCCAGAGCTCCTTCTTGTAAAAGACAAGGAAGAAATTTCATCATATATGCACAAACAGGCCCTATTTCAGTTTTTGCCCTCGTTTAATCTTCATGGGATCTATCAGACAGATAGAGAGAATCTGGCCTATTTTGGAGGAGATTCCTGGACATTTATGGCTACCCTTTCCATGAATCTTTTTAATGGCTTTGGTGATAAGGCCAATCTAGATGAGGCATCTGCAGAAGTAAGACGTGCCCAAGCCGAATTCAAAGAAGCGCTCCAGGGTATAGAGCTTGAAGTCAGAAAGGCCTATTATGACTTTTTGACTGCCAAAAAACAGCTTAAGGTGGCCCGGGAGTCAGTTAGTCAGGCTATAGAAAGCCAAAAGATACTTAAAAATAGATATCAAAACGGTCTTGCACTCATGGTTGAACTTCTGGCCGCAGATACAAATGTAAAAATGACTATGCTTGAAGAGGCCAAAGCAAGGTTTGATGCAAGGCTGTCATGGTCAAAGTTAAAGAGAAAGGTGGGTATTTTGGGCAAGGATGTATTGGAACAAGAACTTTCAAATAACCACCAGTGAGAGGGGATATGCAAGGGAAATTTAAGCCAAATCCTGTCATCCTTATATTTTTGGGCGTTGTTTTTTTGTTTTTCGGTTGTGGCAAGAAAGAGGATCAAAAAGGGCCTTCTAATTCACATGCTGTCCGGGCCGATACCATTGTGGTTGAAAAGACCAGAGTCCCTGCAATGAGGATTTTCCCTGGAAGGGTAAGGTCCAAGGTTCAGATAATGCTTGCCTCTAAACTTCCAGGTTATGTAAAAGATGTTCCCGTCAACATAGGTGATGAAGTGAAAAAGGGCGACTTACTGGTCTTGGTAGATGATACAGATGTAAAGGCAAGGATAAAGACACTTCAGGAAATGAGAAGAGCGGCCAAGGCCCAGTTGAATGCCATTGAGGCCCGATATGAATATTCAAAGATAAACTATGAAAGATTTAAAAGGCTCTACAAAGAGGAGTCTGCTACCAAAGACGAACTTGACAGGGCCAGAACCGAGTTTCTTGCCATGAAGAATCAGGCAGATGCAATTAGGTCCAAGATTAAAAGTATTTCTGCTCAAATACGAGAGGCAAAAAATCAGCTTTCTTATTTAAAGATACTTGCCCCATTTGATGGATGGGTTGCCGATAGAAAGGTTGACCCAGGGACTTATGTAAATCCAGGGATGCCTTTGATTCGTTTTGATGGAAAAGATGTAGGGTTCTGGTTTGAAGCCGCGATTGATGACAGTTTATTTGAAAAGGTTAAGATAGGTAAAAAGGTAAGGATTGTAATTCCAGCCATTGGAAGTACTTCTGCCACAGTGGTGCACAAACAGGAGTCCTCAGACCCATCTACCCATACCTTCACCCTTTTGGCTGACCTCGACAAAATGTCTCAACTTAAAAGCGGTCTTTTTGGAAGGGTTTATATAGAACTCGGCTTTCATGATTCTCTTTTGCTTCCAGAAAATGTTCTTATTCAAAGGGGTGGAATTACCGGGGTGTATGTTGTAGATGCCTCCAATACCGTTCACTGGCGCATAATAAGGACCGGAAAAAGGTGGGTTAAGACAAAGGATGGCTTTTTGCCTGTTCTAAAGGATACAGAGGGCATAGAAGAAAAGAATCAGAGGGTTTCAGGGCATTTTGTTGAGGTGTTAAGCGGGCTATTGCCTGGAGAGAGGGTAATCTCGTCAAATTTATTAAAGGTCAAAGAGGGAGACAGGGTTGAGTAACATGGATAGCTCCCAAAGGCCCAGTGCCACACATAATGCACCTTTTCTAACTTGGGTTACCAAGACCTTTGTTGATTCAAAGCTTACGGGGCTGATAGTCCTATTTGCTATTTTGCTAGGGGCCTTTGCAATATATTTCACCCCCAGCGAAGAGGAACCTCAGATAGTGGTTCCAATGGTGGATGTAATGGTTAGCATGCCAGGGGCATCTCCATCAGAGATAGAAAAAAGGGTCATTGGGCCAATGGAAAGGCTCCTTTGGGAGATCCCAGGTGTTGAGTACGTCTATTCAACCGCAATGGATGGAAAGGCCTTAACGGTTGTAAGGTTCTATGTGGGAGAGGATACTGAAGACAGCCTTCTTAAAACCTATGATAAGCTCTATTCTCATTTTGACTGGATACCCCCTGGATGCAGCAAGCCCCTTTTAAAGCTTCATTCCATTGACGATGTGCCCATAATATGTCTTACCCTTTGGGGAGATAACCACGATGCCCAGGGCCTTCGTACAGTTGCAGCCCGTCTTAGAGAAGAAATAAAACAAATTCCTGGTATAAGCGAGATTTTTATAAAGGGAGGGCTTAGACGGGAGTTGAGGGTAAGGTTAAGGCCAGAGGCCCTTGCTACCTTAAATCTCGATCCCGCAGATATAATTGGTGCCCTTTCTTCCCAGAATCAGGCCTCGTGGATTGCAGATATTACAAAGGACAATAGTGCCTTTTCCCTTAGGCTCAACAACTTTTTTTCCACTCGCGAGGAGGTCGAAAGGGCGGTTGTAAAGGTTGTTGATGGAAAGATTGTCCGTCTGGGCCAAATTGCAGATATTGTTGATGGGCCAGAGGAGCCAGAATCCTATGTGTTAATAGGGGCTGGCAAGGGTCATAGTTATAAAAAGGGAGTAGAATTCGGCCCTTCAAGGCTTAAAAATGCAGTCACCATTGCAGTTGCCAAGAGAAAGGGCTGGAACGCCACCTACCTTGCCAACAAGGTTCTTGAAAAGGTAAAGGCCACAAAGGGCTTTATTCTACCAAATGATATTCATTACGTTGTCACTAGGGACTATGGAGAAACTGCCAAGGATAAATCCAATGAGCTTTTAGAGCACCTCGCCATTGCTACTATATCTGTGGCAATTTTGATGGCCTTGCTCCTTGGTTTAAGGGCAAGCCTTGTGGTTCTTGTGGCAATACCTGTCACCCTGGCCCTTACACTATTCATTTATTACATACATGGTTATACCCTTAACAGAGTTACCCTTTTTGCCCTCATCTTTTGCATAGGTATCCTTGTTGATGATCCTATCGTTGGTGTGGAAAACATAGTCAGACATGTACGGCTTCCCTTTAATAGGGGAAGGCCCTTAAAATCCATTATTGTTGAAGCTGTTGTAGAGGTTGGAAGCCCTCTAATACTTGCCACCTTTACGGTCATAGTGGCCATTCTTCCTCTTGCCTTTGTAAGGGGTTTGATGGGGCCTTACATGCGCCCAATGCCAGTTGGGGCCTCGGTTGCCATGTTCCTTTCCATGGTCATCTCTTTTGTAATTACACCTTGGACTGCCTATCATATTCTTGGAAGAAAGGAACAGGAAAAGGTTGAAAAAGACAACTGGCTGGACAGGGTTTACCGTTGGGCCATGTGGCATCTAATTGAAAAGCCTCACCAAAGATGGCTTTTTTTAGGGTTTATGGCCATTTTATTTCTTGTCTCCTGTTCTCTTATCTATTTCAAGGTGGTCCACGTAAAGATGCTTCCCTTTGACAATAAAAGTGAGTTTCAGGTCATAATCGATATGCCAGAAGGCACTGCCCTGGAAGAGACTGCAAAGGTAGCCGAGGAGCTTGGGGCAGTTCTCTCAAAAGAGGACGTAGTTACAGATTATGAGCTTTATATAGGTACGGCTGCTCCCTTTAATTTCAATGGTCTTGTAAGGCATTATTATATGAGGCAGGGGCCGAACGTGGCAGATATACAGGTAAACCTTGTTCCAAAGCATGAGAGGGATGAACAGAGCCATCCCATTGCAAAAAGAATCAGGCCGAAGCTTCAAAGGGTTGCAGAAAAATATGGAGCAAGGATTAAAGTTACTGAAATTCCACCTGGTCCACCGGTCCTTCAGACCCTTGTGGCCGAAGTCTATGGGCCTGATTATGAAAAGCAGATTGATGTAGCCAGGAAGATAAAGGCCATATTTGAAAATACAGAGGGTGTGGTGGATGTTGACTGGTATATGACAGATCCCCAGCCAGAACTTAGAGTGATTGTGGAAAAGGATAAGGCGGCTGCTCTTGGTGTTCCTCCAGAAAGGGTCCTAAAGGTGCTTCAGGCCTATGTTGCCGGGGCAAAGGTGGGGCTTTTGCATGTTCCAAATGCCCCTGAAGATGTCCCTATTGTTGTGAGACTTCCAAGGGCAGAGCGGTCAGGTGAATTAGACCTTGCATCAATGAAGGTAAGGTCTATGTCTGGTAAGATGATTTCCATTTCAGAAATTGCCCATATCAAACATGTTATTAAACCCCATCCAATTTACCATAAGAACCTAAAGCCTGTTGTATATGTTACAGGAGATGTTTCAGGATTAGAGGAAAGCCCAGTATATGCTATTTTAAAGGTCAACAAAGCCCTTCAAAAATTAGAGACTCCAGATGGAAAGACTGGGATCGAGGTCTATTACACCCAGCAGCCTTTTAATTCAAGTACATGGGCCATGAAATGGGATGGCGAATGGCAGGTGACCTATGAGGTCTTTAGAGATATGGGTGCTGCCTTTGCAGTTGTAATAGTTCTTATCTATGTACTTGTTGTTGGATGGTTCAGGTCTTATTCTGTTCCGCTGGTAATACTTGCTCCAATTCCTCTCTCTCTTATTGGAATTATCCCAGCCCATGCCATGATGGGAGCCTTTTTTACAGCCACGTCAATGATAGGTTTTATTGCCGGTGCAGGTATTGTTGTCCGAAATTCAATCATTCTGGTGGATTTTATCGAGCTTCGTCTAAAGGAAGGCATGCCTATTGACGAGGCAGTCATTGATGCAGGTGCTATTCGCTTTAGGCCAATGCTTTTGACTTCATCAGCAGTAGTGGTTGGTTCCTTTGTGATACTTTTTGACCCCATCTTTCAGGGCCTTGCCATATCCCTTATGGCAGGGGAGATAGCGGCAACCATCTTTTCAAGGATGGTGGTACCCATATTATACTACCTTGATTACAGGATAACCCATGAAAAGAGGTTAGTACTTTGAAAGGCCATAAAAAAAAGCCCGTCTTGTCGTCAGGGGTGATAGTTGTAAGGAGAGATGACAATGGCAAGTGGAAATATCTCCTTTTAAGGGCCTATGGATACTGGGATTTTCCTAAGGGCCTAGTTGAAGAAGGAGAAGATCCGATAGAGGCTGCCAAAAGGGAAACAAGAGAGGAGACAACAATAACGGATCTCGATTTTAAATGGGGCTATGACTATAGGGAGACCGGGCCCTACAATCAGGGAAGAAAGATTGCCCGTTATTACATTGCAGAGACCCCAAAAAAGGACATTGAGCTTCCTGTAAATCCAGAAATCGGAAAGCCAGAACATGACGCCTACAAATGGGTAACCTTTGATGAGGCCAAAAAGATGGTAGCAGAAAGGGTCCTTGGAGCCCTCAAATGGGCAAGAGACAAGGTGGAAGGTCAAAAATAAATTATCTTATTATTAAAAGAACTCCCATTACGAGAAGCATTATATAAATCAGTCTAAGATAGCCTTTGTGGGTGAGGCGATTATACAGTTTTGTCCCCAAAATAGTGCCCAAGGTTACAGGAATGGCCGAAATCACGAAGAATCTTATTACTGCCCATGTGGTAATACCAGAAAGAATGTGGGCAATGGCTATCAATATCCCAGTCAATAGGAAAAAGCCCGAAAGAGTAGCCTTTATTTCGTCTTTCTTCCAGTCGTTTAGACTGGTATAGATGATAGTTGGAGGACCTCCTGCACTAAAGGCTGCTCCGATTGCACCTGTAAAAAAACCTGCAAGTACGCCCCAGAGTCTATTGAGCCTTTTTTGCCTGACTGAGATAAATAGCTTAAAAAGGCTATAGAATATAAGAATAAGTCCCAAAAGGAGCTTTATTATTCCATTATCAACGGTTTTTAAAAAATAGGTTCCAACTGCAATCCCAGGAATACAGCCAATAAAGATTGGACCTATCTTTTCCCAGTCAAGGTGTCTTTTAAGATCAAGGCTCAAAATACTTGTGATAACAAGCCCCATTAGAATGCAAAAGGGCGTGGCAACTCTTGCAGGAAGAAACTGAAGGAGAAGGGGCATTGCAAAAAGGGCAGAGCCAAATCCGCAAAGCCCCTGTATGAGCCCTGCAAAAAAGGCGATTGAAGGAACCAGGATAAAGGTTATTTCCAAGGCTATTTCAAGGAATCTACAGCCCGTTTAAAGCCATCTTCGGATCGCTTTATCGTGTCTTCATCAACGCAAAAGGCTATCCTGATATAGCCAGGTTGTCCGAATCCGCTTCCAGGAACTGTAAGAATAAGCTCCTTTTGAAGTATCTTCACAAATTCCGTTTCGTCTTCTATGGGGCTTTTAGGGAAAAAGTAAAAGGCACCTTGAGGCATGGCGAATTCAAGGCCGGCCTTTTCAAGAATTTCAGCAAATAGGTCCCTCCTTTTTTCATAAATGGACACATCAACACTTTCTGAGGCCACCTTAGCCACCACCCTTTGCATAAGGGCTGGTGCATTTACATAGCCAAGGATTCTGTTTGCAAGGGTAAGGGCACCTATCAAGGCCTCCTTTTGGTAGATTTCTGGATGTACGGCAACATATCCAATACGTTCCCCTGGTATGGAAAGGTCCTTTGAAAAGGAGGTGGTAACAATGGTATTTTTGTAATGCTTTAAAAGTGGGGGAACGGTATTCCCAGAAAAGACAAGTTTTCGGTAGGGCTCATCAGAGAGAAGAAAGATTATCTGTCCCTTTTTCTCCATCTCCATAAGGAGCGAGCAAAGCCCCTTTATGGAATCTTCACCGTATATTATGCCTGAAGGGTTGTTTGGTGAATTTATAAGGACTGCCTTTGTCTTAGGCGTGATGGCATTTTTTATTGAATCCAGATCAAGGCCAAAGTCAGGTCTCGAGCTTACGGGAACAAGTTTTCCTCCGTGGTTGTCCACATAAAAATTGTATTCCACAAAAAAGGGCCTTGGAACGATTACCTCGTCATCAGGGTTTAAAATGGCCTTAAATATGATATTTAGCCCTCCAGCAGCACCACAGGTCATTAGTATCTCATTTTGTGTGGGCTTAACATCGTGTTCCCTTTCTACTACCTTTGCAATCTCATCACGAACCCAAGGGATGCCTGCATTTGGCATATAGGAATGAAGGCCTGGCTCATCCATCTTGGCTGTTTCAATAAGTGCCTTTTTAAAGGTTTCAGGAGGCAAAAGATCTGGGTTCCCAAGACTAAAGTCACAAACCTTGTCAGCACCATATTCCTTTTTAAGCCGGGCTCCTTCTTCGAACATCTTTCGAATCCACGAAGCTCGTTCCATAAAGGTTAACATCTTTTGGGAAATGGCATTATAGTCCATTGGCAATCTCCTTAATTTTTTAAATACTTTTTAGGATATTACCTATCTAAAACCAAAAGAGGTCAAATGCAATAAAGGTTTTTTTGGTTTTTTAAAAGAAGTCGATAGGGTCTTGATTTTTAAAATTAAGTAGGGGTATATGGGGGCAACTTTTTATTAAGGAGACAGCAAAAATAATGAAGGTAAAGATTGCTCCATCAATCCTTTCTGCAGATTTTTCAAGGCTTGGTGAAGAAATAAAGGCTGTTCAAGAGGCAGGGGCTGACATAATTCATATTGATGTGATGGATGGCAGATTTGTCCCAAATATTACTATAGGCCCATTGGTAGTTTCTGCCATAAGGCCTTTTACCAATTTGCCCTTTGATTGTCACCTGATGATAAAAGAACCAGAAAGATATGTGGAGGCCTTTGCTAAAGCCGGAGCGGATTACATCACAGTCCATGTAGAGGCATCAATTCATCTTCATAGAACCATACAGCAAATAAAATCTCTTGGTTGTAGGGCAGGGGCCGTCTTAAACCCGTCAACACCTTTATCAACCCTTGATTATATTCTCGAAGAACTGGACATGGTCCTTTTAATGAGTGTGAATCCAGGTTTTGGTGGTCAAAAGTTTATACCTTCAAGCCTTCGAAAAATCGAGGAGCTCAGACAGATTATTGACGACAGGGGGTTTAATGTGGAAATAGAGGTGGATGGAGGGGTCAATTCAGAAACAATTTCTGATGTGGTAAAGGCTGGAGCCGATATTCTGGTGGCAGGTTCTGCGGTTTTTGGGAAAAAAGACTATAAAAAAGCTATATTAGAACTTAGAGACTCTTATTTAAAGGAAATTTCGATTTAATAAATAAAAAGGGGGCTTATGCCCCCCTTTCACATTTAATGAGAAAATATTTAATTAGCAGCCTTCAACCTTTGCAGCGCTTTTTACCTTAATCTTTACGCTGTCTCCAGACTTTGCTTTACACTCACCCTTTAGCTTGATGACAAGCTGACCGCCTTCATTTTTCTCAACAGTTCCTTTGCACTTGGCAGCAAGGCTTACTCCAGCTGTTCCCATTGCAAATACAAGGGCCAAAACCAATGATGTTAATTTCTTGCGCATGACTTCCTCCTTATTCTTTTTTTTAAAGGATGGTGACATTACTACAATATTGTTTTACTATACGAAGTCTGAATGTGTGTCAAGAGGCTTAGTGATAAAGACCTCAAACTTAGACCATGCAAAATAAATTGAAATTGGATTTAGGAATAGAGCACTTGGATAAGGAAGATATTTCTGGTGAACATTCATTTAAGCCAATAAAGCTACTGCTTGATTTTGTCATAAAGCTCAATAGCGCCTTTGTAAGTGCAGGAGAGCTTAGCGAGGTTTTAAATGCAGTTCTAGCTGGAATAACCTCAGGAGAGGGCCTGGGTTTTAACAGGGCATTTCTATTTTTGGTTAATAAAAATTCGGGCTATTTGGAAGGGCACTGCGCCCTTGGTCCCCAGAATGAATCTGAAGCTGCATTAATCTGGACAAAAATAAATGAAGATCATTTGACTCTTTTTGATATTTTAAAAGGTGTAAGGGAACAATTAAAGGATGAGAATCATCCCTTAAATTGCCTTGTTAGGAACATCAGGGTCCCTTTGACAGACCTTGAAAATAGCTTAATTGTGGCCCTTAATACAAATCAGGCGCTTCTTGTCACAGAGTCTCCAAGGGTAGGGAGTATTGAATCAAAAGAACTTTGTAGGCTTTTTGGGGCTGGAGAGTTGGCCATAGCGCCCCTTTATACCCATGGAGAAAAATATGGGGTAATAGTAGCTGATAATCGGTTTACAAGGACTCCAATTACCCAGGAACTTTTATATGCACTGCATCTTTTTGCCGGTCTTGCCTCCCTTGCTGTTTGCCAAAGTAATATTTGTAAGACCTTGGAAGATAAAATAGAACGGTTAAAAGAGGTAAATAAGGCTATAGAAGATCAAAAACACATTTTGGTGGAGACTGAAAAATATTCTGCAATAGGTAGGATGTTAGAAGGCATTTTGCATGAAATAAGAAATCCAATTACATCAATTGGTGGCCTGGTAAAACTTATTGAAAAACGTGAAGATGACCCCAAAAAGAAGGTTTATATCGATGCAGTCGTAAAAGAGGTTGCAAAGATAGAAAGGACCTTAAATAGTCTTGCTGAACTTCATAACATTGGTCCAATAGAAAAAGAGGTCTTTAATTTTACCAGCCTCGTTGATATGGCCATTGCTCTGATTCAGACAGAGCTTAGTGAAATTGGAATTGTCCTGCACAAGAATTATCCCAGGGCGCCAATCTATGTGGATGGAGATCGTCAAAAACTTCAAGAGGCAATCCTTTGTATCTTAAAAAATGCAATTGAGGCCATGCCAGATGGTGGAATTATGGTCATTGCACTTGTGAAAAAGGGAAAGGACCTCGAGTTAAGGGTGTCAGATAGCGGTCTCGGGATTGCGAGAGGGCATTTTAAAAAGGTGGAAAACCCATTTTTTACTACAAAACATAGTGCCTTGGGCCTTGGCCTTTCTAAGGCCAAAAGGATTTTTGAGCTTCATAAAGGAAGCCTTTGTCTAACCTCTAACAGGATTGGTGGAACTACTTGTATTTTGACACTTCCTCGAATTATCAAAACTAGCCACAATCATTAACAAGTCATTTAAAGTTTTAGGTAATTGCGGGTAAAAATGGAAAATTCATACCTTATAGACACACATGCCCATCTTGACATGGTGGCCAAGGAACAAGGGGAGCTTTCTCAAATAGTAGAACGGGCAAAAAAAGAAGGTGTAATAAAGATAATTACCGTTGGTATTGATATCGATAGCTCAAAAAGGGCTTTGGAAATATCCAAGACCTTTGATGCTGTTTATGCAGCAGTTGGCATCCATCCAAATGATGCAAAGGATTTTTCCAAAAGCGCTCTCGAGACACTCTTTGAGCTTTCAAAGGATGAAAAAGTTTGTGCATGGGGTGAGATTGGCCTGGATTATTACAGGGATAAGACCCCCAAAAAGATACAGATTGAGGCCTTTGAGTCTCAGTTAAACGGGGCTTTAAGGTCAGGGCTTCCTGTAATAATTCATGCTAGGGAAGCTCTAGATGACTGTATTTCAATTATTTCTAATTTTGTGAGAAAAGAACCATTAAGGGGTGTGTTTCATTGTTTTTCTGGCGACAAGTCCCATGCAAAAAAGGTTCTGGACTTGGGTTTTTATATTTCCTTTACAGGGGTTGTCACCTTCCAAAAGGCAGATGGTGTAAGGCTAACAGCAGGTTACGTTCCATTGGACAGGATGCTTCT
Organism: Deltaproteobacteria bacterium; assembly: GCA_015489315.1. Classification (GTDB taxonomy): domain Bacteria; phylum Desulfobacterota; class Dissulfuribacteria; order Dissulfuribacterales; family QOAL01; genus JAADCZ01. Next base: position 31,481 of record WFZZ01000057.1, read on the forward strand.
AGAGACCGATTGCCCCTTTTTAAGTCCAGTTCCTTTTAGGGGGAAAAGAAATGAGCCTTCAAGGGTAATATATGTGGCAGAGGCCATATCAAGGGTTAAGTCGGCTACTATTGACGAGGTATCAAGATGCACGAGCGAAAATGCCAAGGCCCTTTTCAGGCTCTAATACCGATAATTTTGGCCTCAGGCTCTCCTCGAAGAAAAGAGCTTTTGAAGGGTCTAGGGATAGATTTTGAAGTCATTGTTACCGATGAAATGGAGTTGGGAGAAGAAAGTGGCCTTTTGCCACGGGATTTGGTTATTGAAAATGCCAAGCTAAAGGCAAGGGCCGTTTCAAAAAATAGACGCTCAAGTCTAATAATTGGTGCAGATACCTGTGTGTATATAGATGGTAAAATCCTGGGCAAGCCGAAGGATAAAAAGGAAGCCTTCTTTATGTTAAATCTTCTTTCAAAAAGGTGGCATACTGTGTTTACAGGTGTTCATTGCTATTGCCATGAAAGAGGAATTGAGAAAGAAATAGTGGTTGAGACCAAGGTTTTTTTGGATTCCTTTGATGATGAAATATCAAAGGCTTATATTGATACTGGAGAGCCCTTTGACAAGGCTGGTGGCTATGCAGTCCAGGCAGTTGGAGGCTTTATGATAAGGAAAATCGAAGGCTCTTATACAAATGTGATAGGTTTTCCAATGTCAGAGGTAATAGATATCCTTCTCGACATCAATGCAATAAAGCCATGTGCAAAAAATTAGATGGAATAAAAAAAAGGGTAAAGATAGCGGCAGAAAGAGTTGGAAGAAATCCTTCAGAGATAAAGATTGTTGCTGTTAGTAAGAAAAAACCTGTTTCACAAATAAAAGAGCTTTATGAGTGCGGGCAAAGGCTTTTTGGTGAAAATTATATCCAAGAGGCCATAAAAAAGATAGAAGGGCTTGGTAGCTTAAAGGATATCTCATGGCACTTTATCGGGCACCTTCAAAGAAACAAGGCTAAGTTTGCAGTACGGTACTTTGATTGGATTGAAACTGTTGATAGCATTCGTCTTGCAAGGACCCTCAATAAAAAAGCTAATGACATAGGTAAAAGGGTGAATATACTTCTTCAAGTAAACATTGGAAGGGAGGAGTCCAAGTCAGGTTTTTTGGAGGAAGAGGTTCTAAAGGCCATAAATGCTATCAGTGAGCTAGATAATTTAAACTTAAAGGGTCTTATGACCATTCCACCTAAGGCTGCAACTGTCGAAGGTTCTCGAAAGTGGTTTAAAAAGATGGCAGAATTACGAAATCGTTTAAGAGAAACTTTTTCTTACCTTTCCCTTGAAGAGCTTTCAATGGGAATGTCAAATGATTTTGAAGTGGCAATTGAAGAAGGGGCTACCATTGTCAGGATAGGCACAGCCCTTTTTGGCCCTAGGGATTAATTGAGGAGTGAGTTTATATGTATAAAGTTTTTATTAAGACACATTTTTCATCTGCCCATTATCTTAGAAATTATCCGGGAAATTGTGAGCACCTGCATGGTCACAACTGGGATGTAGTCATCACTGTACGAGCAGAAAGGTTAAACGAGATAGATGTGGCCATTGATTTCAGGGACTTAAAAGAAATAGCATCAAAGATAATGAGTGAGCTGGACCATAAAAATTTAAACGAACTGGAGGCCTTTAGCAGAAGTAATCCTTCTTCTGAAAGATTAGCTGAATATGTTTATAGACGCTTAAAAGAAGAGCTTAGGTTATTTGATGGAGTTTCTCCTGAGTCTGTTGAGGTTAGAGAGACTCCTTCAACAGGTGTCATCTATAGTGAATAAGGGTCTAAGTTCACTTGAAAAAACTTTAAGAGTTTCAGAAGTATTTACCAGTATTCAAGGAGAAGGGACACATTCTGGACTTCCTTGTTTTTTTATAAGGCTTACTGGGTGTAATCTTAGATGCAGTTATTGTGATACCAAATATGCATATTACAATGGAAAGCCTATTCCTATTAGGGACCTTTTAAGGCTCTGGGAAAAAAGTGGGCTAAGGTTAGTCCAGATAACAGGGGGTGAACCCCTTTTAAGCCCAAATGTCTATGATTTGTTAGATGTTTTTTTAGCTAATGGAGCAAAGTGTATCCTGGAGACAAATGGGAGTCTATCAATTTCAAATGTGCCCCCGGAAGTGACAAAAGTTCTTGACTGGAAAACTCCAGGAAGTGGGTTTGGCCAATCATTTTTGAAGGAAAATTTAAGATACCTTTCTTTTAAGGATCAAATTAAATTTGTAATTACATCAGAGGAAGATTACAGGTGGGCAAAACGTATTGTCGAAAAAAATTTTTTGCCAGAAATTTGTGAAGTTTTAGTTTCCCCCGCTTGGGGACAAGTGGACGCAAAATGCCTTGCAAATTGGGTAATTGAGGACAAATTACAAGTCAGATTTCAGATTCAGTTGCATAAATTTCTCTGGGGCGATAAAAGGGGTGTTTAAAAATACGTTAAAAGGCGTTGACATTGAAGAATAAATAAGGTAAAAGCTAAATCCAAAATAATGAATGAAGCTTCATTTTTTCTTTCATTGAAAAAATTTGGCTACTAAGCCTTCGGGGGTAGGAGAGCATATGATTACTATAGATCTATCATTCTTCGCTGAAATCATTGGAATGTTAATCCTCATAGTTGTCCTAAATTCTATGCTCTATGAGCCGCTCAGGCGCGTTATGAAAGAGCGAAAAGAGCAGATGGATGCCCTAGAGGGAGAGGCAATAAAATTTGAAGACAGGATCAAAAGTCTTGTGGAAGACTATGAAAGAAAGCTTCAAGAGGCTCGCAAGGCTGGAAAATCCGAATTTGAGAAATTGAGAAACGAGGCTCGCGAGGAAGAAAAGAAGCTTATTGAAGAAAGTACAAAAGAGGCTGAAGCAAAAAGGCAAGAGCTTATGCAGCAGCTCACTAGCCAAATAGAAGCAGCTAAGAAGGAGCTTCAGGCTAAGGCAGAGGCCTTTGCAGTGGAAATTGCTCAAAAGTTGCTTGGGAGGGCTGTATAAATGTCATTTAAAATTAAGAACTTATTCATAGCGCTTTTTCTAGGGTTTTTGTCAGTTGTGTATTTTGTAGCCCCAGTAATGGCTAGTGAGGGTTCTGGGCATGAATCTGTGGTGGCGCATGAGTCTGCAAAAAGCATAGATGCAGGTCATGCTGCTAGTCATGGTGCATCGGAAGAAGCAACTCACGGGGGTGCTCATGAAGGAGGGCATGAAGGCCATCATGGTTTAACGCATGGCCAGGTGATGAATTTTTTATGGCACTGCCTTAACTTTGCTCTTTTGGTAATAATCCTTGTAAAATATCTTAAAAAACCAATTACTGACAGCCTTAAGGGTCGCCAGGAATCCATAGCAAAGGCCTTTGAAGAGCTTGAAAATAAAAAGGTTGAAGCAGAGAAGCGCTATCAGGAATATGTGAAAAAGCTTTCGGGAATGGATGAAGAAGCAAAGAGTATCCTCGAGAATTTTATAAAACAAGGTCAAAAAGAACGTGAACATATAATAGAGCAGGCCAAGGCAGCTGCCGAGCGTATTAAGTCGCAGGCCGAGTTTTATGTGCAGCAGGAGCTTGCTAAGGCAAAGACAGAACTCCAAAAAGAGGTTGCCGATACAGCAGTCAAGCTGGCTGAGGAAATAATAAGGAAAAACCTGAATGAGCAAGATCAATCAAAGCTCATCAGTGAATATCTTGAAAGGGTGGTGCAGAAAAATTGATTAGCACAGTATTAGCAAGAAGGTATGCAAAGGCGCTCTTTGCCGCTGGCAAAGAGGAGGATAAGTTGCAGGCCTTTAATGAGACCCTTCAGGAGATTAGGGCCTTTTTAAGTGCCAACCCTGAGATTGAGGCCGCCCTGGAGAGTCCTGTGATTGGCCTGGATGTTAAGCAAGAGGTGATTGAGGAAATCATTAAGGCCTCCAAGGTGGATAAGACCATGGCCAATTTTTTGAGGGTCCTGGTTCAGAATAATAGGGTTCACCATATTGGTCTTATCGCTGACTCCTTCCAGGAATTGATGGACGAGGAGCTGGGGGTGGTCAGAGCCAAGGTTATTACAGCAATTCCCTTGAAGAAGGACCTCAAGAAAAAGATGGAAGAGGTCTTCTCACAAGTCACGGGTAAGCAGGTAGTGCTCGAGACAAAGGAAGACCCTGACATAATTGGTGGTGTCATTGCCCATGTTGGAGACATGGTTTGGGATGGCAGCATCAAAAGCCAATTGCTAGGCTTTAAAGAAACCATAGGGAGAGGTGAAATAGGATAATGGCACAGATAAACGCATCCGAAATCAGCGATATAATAAAGAAAAAAATAGAAGAGTTTGAAAAGACGGTCGATCTGGCAGAAACTGGTACCGTTCTATCAGTAGGTGATAACGTTGCCCGCGTCTATGGCGTTCGTAATTGCATGGCCATGGAGCTTTTGGAGTTTCCTGGAGGTATCATGGGTATTGCCCTGAACCTTGAACAGGACAATGTCGGTGTTGCCATTATGGGCGACGTTACAGGCATTAAGGAAGGCGACCTGGTCAAAAGAACTGGCAAGATTGCTCAGGTGCCAGTTGGTGAGTGCATGTTGGGAAGGGTCGTTGATTCTCTGGGTAATCCCATTGATGGAAAGGGCCCGATAAATGCCACTGAATTCCGCAGGATTGAGATGAAGGCCCCAGGCGTTATTGACAGAAAGCCAGTTCACGAGCCCTGTTATACGGGTCTAAAGGCAATAGACGCCATGACTCCAGTTGGACGCGGCCAGCGTGAGTTGATTATTGGCGACCGTCAGATTGGAAAAACGGCAATTGGAGTAGACGCAATCATCGCTCAAAAGGAGACAGATGTCTATTGTATTTATAATGCAGTTGGTCAGAAGCAGGCAACTGTGGCGCTGGTTGTTGAGGCTCTTAGGCGTGCAGGCGCCATGGATTACACTATAGTTGTTGCAAGTAGTGCTAGCGAGCCTGCCTCTCTCCAATATCTGTCCTCCTTCTCCGCAACAGCAATGGGCGAATACTTTAGGGATAATGGAAAACATGCCCTGATCATTTATGACGACCTTTCAAAGCAGGCTGTTGCATATCGTGAGCTGTCACTTCTTCTCAGACGTCCTCCAGGACGTGAGGCATATCCTGGAGACATCTTTTATAACCACTCAAGGCTCCTTGAAAGGTCGGCAAAGCTGAATGATGAACTGGGGGCAGGAAGTCTGACAGCCTTGCCGATTATTGAAACACAGCAGGGTGACGTTTCCGCATATATTCCAACGAACGTTATTTCAATTACAGATGGACAGGTCTATTTAGAGCCATCCCTATTTTTCGCTGGTATTAGACCTGCAGTTAACGTAGGGCTTTCGGTCTCAAGGGTTGGTGGTGCTGCTCAGGTAAAGGCCATGAAGCAAGTTGCCGGAACCCTTCGTTTGGATCTTGCCCAGTATCGTGAGCTTGCTGCCTTTGCTCAGTTTGGTAGTGACCTTGATGAAGCTACACAAAAGCAGTTGAGACGTGGTGAGAGGTTAGTCGAGCTTCTTAAACAGCCACAATACAATCCTCTTCCAATGGAAAAACAGGTCCTGGCTCTTTTTGCAGGAACAAAGGGGTTATTGGATGAGCTTCCTGTTTCTGCTATCCAGGAATTTGAAAAGGAACTCTACGAATTTGTTGAGCAAAAATATCCACAGATTTATGAAGAATTAAGGGAAAAACAAGAGATAAGCGATGCTCTGGATAAAAAAATGAGGGATGCAATCGCTGAGTGTATCTCACAGTTTAAGAGTGCTCGGAACCTGTAATTCAGGGGGCTAAGATAAATGGCATCCTTAAAAGATATTAAATTAAAAATTCAAGGTATAAAAAAGACGGAACAGATAACCAAGGCCATGAATATGGTGGCTGCGGCAAAATTCCGCGGTGCTCAGGAGCGGATGGAAGAATTCCGCCCCTATGCCAGTAAATTTGCCACAGTCATGGGGCAGTTATCTGGTACCGCTAATCCAAACGCCTTTCCTTTAATGGAACAAAGGGAAGTTAAAAATAGTTTATTATTGGTTGTCACTTCTGATAGAGGTCTTTGTGGAGCCTTTAATGCAAATATCATAAATGCATCTGAGAAGTTTCTTGACTCCAAAAAGGAGAAGGGAATAGGCGTATCTGTGGGATGCATTGGTAAGAAGGGTTCCCAGTATTTCACAAAAAGAGATTATGAGGTGCCTATAAATATTACCGACTGTATGGCAAAGGTTGAAATGGTAAACGCCAGGCAGGCTGGCCAGGAATTAATCCATCTTTTTTTAGATGGAAAAGTGGATGAGGTCCATCTCATATACGGTCGGTTTATTAATGTTGTAACTCAGAAGCCAACTATAAATAAGCTTCTACCAATATCTGCGTCCGGCTTGGGTGAATCCGGTGGTGAACAAGAGGAAAAGGAAGGGCCAAAATCCACCTACATTTATGAGCCGGCACCAGAAGAAATTTTAGATAAATTAATGCCCATGTACATAAATGTTCAAATTATGGCAGCAATGCTTGAAACAGTGGCAAGTGAACAAGCTGCAAGAATGACTGCCATGGACAATGCTACAAGGGCATGTGGTGATATGATTCATGAGTTAACACTTGCTTTTAATAAGGCACGTCAGGCCTCCATTACTGCTGAATTAATGGACATAGTTGGCGGTGCTGAGGCCCTAAAAGGATAAATTTTACGGGTAAATACCCTGTGGGAGGTAGGATCAAATGGCAAATATAGGAAAAATAGTACAGGTCATCGGGCCTGTAGTTGACGTTGAATTCGAACCAGGTAAGTTGCCGGCCATATTGAATGGCCTACTGGTTTCTAACCCAGCCATTAGTGATGAGCCAGACAATCTATATATCGAGGTAGCTCAACACCTTGGTGATAATATTTGTCGTTGTATTGCTATGGATACCACAGACGGTCTTGTTCGTGGTATGGAAGTTAAAGATACTGGCGCTCCTATTAAGATTCCAGTTGGTGAGCCTACTTTAGGTAGAATTATGAACGTCGTAGGGTGGCCAGTTGACGGAAAAGGGCCAATTAAGTCAGATACCTATTATCCAATTCACAGGAAGGCACCAGAGTTTGTTGAGCAGGACACAACTGTTAAGGTTCTTGAAACGGGTATTAAGGTTATTGACCTACTGGTTCCATTTCCTCGTGGTGGTAAGATGGGCCTGTTCGGAGGTGCTGGTTGTGGTAAGACAGTTATTATGATGGAGATGGTCCATAACATTGCTATGCAGCACGGTGGTATATCGGTTTTCTGTGGCGCAGGTGAAAGGACTCGTGAAGGAAACGACCTATATCTTGAAATGAAAGAATCGGGCGTTCTCCCAAAGGCTGCACTGATTTACGGGCAGATGACCGAGCCGCCAGGAGCACGTGCTAGAATAGGTCTTACAGGGCTAACTGCTGCCGAGTATTTTCGTGACGAGCAAGGTCAGGACGTTCTTTTCTTTATTGATAATATCTTCCGTTTTACTCAGGCAGGTTCTGAGGTTTCAGCACTACTTGGACGTATTCCTTCGGCAGTTGGTTATCAGCCAACTCTAGCTACTGACCTGGGTGCCCTTCAGGAACGTATTACCTCCACCACAAAGGGTTCAATTACAGCTGTTGAATGTGTTTACGTTCCCGCTGACGACTTGACGGACCCAGCTCCTGCAACCACCTTTGCTCACTTGGATGGTACAGTCGTTCTTGCACGTCAGATTGCTGAGCTTGGTATTTATCCTGCGGTTGACCCGTTGGATTCCACATCACGTATCTTGGATCCAAATGTTTTGGGTGAAGAGCATTATAGGACTGCTCGTGAAGTTCAGCAGACCCTCCAGAAATATAAGGACTTGCAAGATATTATTGCCATTCTCGGTATGGATGAGCTTTCTGATGAAGATAAGCTCACAGTACAGAGGGCTAGGAAAATACAGCGTTTTCTGTCTCAGCCCTTCCACGTTGCAGAAACCTTTACAGGTATCCCAGGAAAGTATGTAAAAGTTGAAGATACTGTTAGGGGTTTCAGGGAAATATTGGACGGAAAACATGACGATTTACCGGAACAGGCCTTCTATATGGTTGGCGGTATTGAAGAGGCTGTAGAGAAGGCACAGAAGTCATAAAATTAAGGTGATAAAATGGCCAATAAACTAAATTTGGAAGTGGTCACACCAACTAAGCTAGTAGTAAGTGAGCAGGTGGATTTATGTACAGTGCCAGGCACAGAAGGTGTGTTTGGTGTTATGGCAAATCACGCGCCTATTTTAGCCACCATAGCCATTGGTG
>WFZZ01000058.1 GCA_015489315.1 Deltaproteobacteria bacterium
CTGATATACCTATTGCAATACAGCTTGAACAGGGCCTTGGAAAAGAACTTAAAAGGGACATGATGGAGCTTGTAGATAATCTGAAACTCCACATGCCCAAAAGCTTTGAGGGTGAAACCTATCTTGTAAGAAAGGAAGAAGTAATAAGAGAATTTAATAAAAAAAGGACAGAAATATTTGACGAGCTTGATAGAAAAGTCCGGGAAAGACAGTTTCTTTTACAGGCAGACCCAACTGGGATGATGGTCATTCCGGCTAAGGAAGATGGAAGCCCCCTAAGCCCTGAAGAAATAAATAAGATGAGCAAAGAGGAACAAGACGAGCTAAAGAGAAAGAGTGAAGAGCTTCACCGGGAAATGGGTGCTGCCATGAGGCAGATTCATCAACTTGAGCAGGAGGTAAGGCAAAAGCTAAAGGACCTTGACAGACAGGTTGCCCGTCAGACTGCCCAATATTTGATTGATGCCTTAAAAAGAAAATATGAAAGATACCCTAAGCTAAGGGACTATTTTGACGATGTCCTTGAAGATATCGTCCTTCATTTTCAAGACTTTTTGCCGCAAAAGGGAGTTCCACCGGGAGGTATTCCCCTGCCCTTTCCTGGCACAACCCCAAGTTTTACTCGCTATGATGTAAACGTCCTTGTTGACAACTCTGGCGCCAAAGGACGACCATTTGTATTCGAGGCAAATCCAAACTATACAAATCTTTTTGGAGTTATTGAGCGCCAGGCCCAATTTGGTGCCCTTTTTACAGATTTTACAATGATAAAGCCGGGATCTCTCCATAAGGCAAACGGAGGATTCTTACTTATAAAGGCTATTGATCTTTTAAAAAAACCCTTTGCCTACGAGGCACTTAAAAGGGCCCTTAAAACAAAAAGGCTTGAAATCGAAGACCTGGGAGAACAACTTGGTCTTTTTACCACAAAGACTCTTAAACCAGAGCCAATTGAACTCAATATAAAAATCATTCTCATGGGAGATCCTTTTCTCTACCAACTACTGTATAACTTTGATGAGGACTTTAGGGAACTTTTTAAAATTAAATCTCATCTTGATACCAGGACTGACAATACTGACGAACGAAGGACAGAATTTTTAAGGGCAATAGCAAATCTTAGGGGAAAAAACGGACTAAAGGATATTCATAAAACCGGTGTGGCAAGACTCCTTGAGTATGCCACAGAGCTATCCAAGACAAAGGAAAAACTAAGCCTTAAGGTGACAGACCTTGAAGACCTTTTGGTAGAGGCGGACTTTTGGGCACAAAGGGAGGAAGAAAGATTCATAAAGGATTCCCATGTTCAGAAGGCCATAGATGAAAGGCGTTACAGGGCAAGCCTATATCAGGAACACCTTCAAGAAATGCTCGTTAAAGAAATCATCAAGGTCCAAACCGAAGGTAAGCGTGTTGGGCAGATAAATGGCCTTGCAGTCTATGACCTTGGAGATCTAAGCTTTGGAAAACCATCGCGAATAACAGTTAATATAAGCCTTGGTAAAGAGGGAGTAGTAAACATCGAACGGGAGGCAGAACTTAGCGGGAAAATACATACTAAGGGGGTTATGATACTTTCAGGTTATTTGAGGGATAGGTTTGCCCAGGATAAACCCCTCAGCCTTACTGCAACAATATGCTTTGAACAAAGTTACGGTATGGTGGATGGGGATTCTGCTTCAGGTGCTGAACTCTTTGCCCTTCTTTCTGCCATTTCAAATTGCCCACTCAGACAAGACATTGCAGTAACAGGAGCGGTAAGCCAAAAAGGGGAGATACTTCCCATTGGAGGTGTTACAGAAAAGATAGAAGGCTTTTTTGACCTTTGCAAGGCCAAGGGCCTTACTGGGACCCAGGGAGTCATCATACCGGCTGCCAATATAAGAGATCTTACGTTAAAAAATGAAGTGATCGAGGCAGTAAAGGAAGGAAAATTTCACATCTGGGCCATCGAAAGAGTGGAGGAAGGAATCGAACTTCTTACCGGTAAAAAGGCAGGAGAAAGAGATGAAGAAGGGAAATATCCAGAAGATTCCCTTTATTTCCTTGTTGATCAAAAACTAAAGGAGCTTTCAGAGCTATCCAGAAAAGAAGAGGAACACAAAAAAGAAGACAATCTAAACGATAAAAAAGAATAACAAGGAAGAAATTAATCGAAAATCCTTACACTATAGCTTAAAACCTTTGTCCCTTTGGCTGGCACTGTTACTTTCCAGGTTGCAAGATGTGCCCTCTCCTTTACATGCGGAATGTTTTCCTTGGTTATAGTCCAGTCCCCTGGAATATTTTCCTTTACTAAAACTGTAACCTCTTTCTTCTTGGCGTTATGTACTTTTATCTCATAACTGCTGATATATTTATTATAATAATCGTTTGACGAAATCTTACTTTTTATTCGCTTAAATTCAGTTTGTTTACGCACTGCTGTTATATCAAAGGCCTTTCCAAGCCTTAAATCAAACTTTTCACCAGGAGGGACCCTAGGGATTCTATCTTCTCCCACAAAAACGGGAACTCCAGAAGAATCTCTCTTATACACCCTGAAAACACCTTTAGGAAAGGGCTCATTAAGACCCTTTTTCTTTGTATCGACTTCGAAAACTATCAATGGATGAAACCTCTTGGGCTCATCATTTGATCTTTCAGCATAATAATAAGAACCTTTTGTCTGCAAAATAAAGAACTTTTTTGCTGATAGCTCTACTGCTTTCAAAAGACTAAGATACTTCCCTTCATGAGGTCCAAGGTTTAGTTTTTCAGAAAATCTGTAAATATGATATTCAAAGACATCTTCACGCCTTGGTATTGGTGATGCTGGAGATGGTGCTGCTGCCACGGCCTTTTCCATAACCATTTTTCTTGGTGCGTAATCTCTAAAAACGGGACCTTTATTGAAATTTATATCTCCAGCAACAAGCCTTAAAGATGCGGCCTCTATATTCAATTTCGAACTATTTTTTATATAGGCCTTGGAAAAGACCTTGATCTTTTTCTCACTATCGCTAAGGAGGCCGGTGTAACAGGCCTTCCAACTAAGATTTTTGGTCAAATACATGAGCTCAAAGGGGAACTGACCTTCCCTATCAGCCAGCAATGAAATCTTAAGGGCAGGCTCATCCGAAAGACTATCGGGAAGAGAAGGAAAAATTATCTTTGATGATTCAATTTCAAAAAGTCCATCATCTGTGAGAACAAAGGCATTGTTTGCCCTAAAAGAAACCAACTTTGCCTTTCTTTTGCCCTTTCTTACACAGCAGTCCTTTCCCTTTCCTTGCTTTAAATAGACTTCTTTACCAACAAAATTTTTTAATAGATTAGAAATAGTTATTTGTCTATAAAGATAACTATAATCCCTGATTGTAACTCCCTCTGAAAAAATATATATACTTTCTGAAATAAGACCCGGACAAATAGATGTAAGGACAATCTGATTTTCACCCCTTTTAAGGTTAAAATGTCCTTTGTGGTCAAAGAGGGCGCCATTTTTATAAAGGGTAAGGA
>WFZZ01000059.1 GCA_015489315.1 Deltaproteobacteria bacterium
CACTACAATGTCAGACCTTGAAAAAAGCCTTTTCAGGACCTGAAGGTGGCTAAGACCAGTGTGTTCGCTGGTGACGAGTTCACCTTTAGAGAAGTATCTCTCTAATCTTTTAAATTACGCTCGCCCCAGACTCTCCGCCTGCCTTTCGCATCCTCCTTTTTTAAAATCTGGTAAGAGACATATGGTTACCAAAAGCAAATGTAAACTTGTCCCTAAAATTAACAATCCCCCTGGCCTTTATTTTTTGTCCCCATCGTTGTATTTTCGGCTGAACTATAAATCAATAAGGAAAGGGGTTAAAAAATGATCACCCTTCTTGATTATGGAGCAGGAAACGTAAGAAGTGTCATTAATGCCCTTGAGGGCCTTGGGGCCAGTGTAAAGCTTGTTGAAGGCCCGGATGATATCGCTTCAGCCGAAAGCCTTGTCTTTCCAGGGGTTGGAAACTTTAGAAGCATGATGGGTATCCTTGACGGAAAGGGATTTATTGCCCCATTAAAGGAATACATCAAAAGTGGGCGGCCATTTTTTGGTATCTGCCTTGGCCTTCAGGCGCTTTTTGAAGAAAGTGAAGAGGCACCTGGCATTAAGGGCCTTGGTATCTTTAAGGGAAAGGTCAGAAGGTTTCCAAGGGGGCTATCGTGCCCTCATATTGGGTGGAACGGAATAATAATTAGAAAACCTTCCAGGATCTTTCATGGCCTAGACGGCAATGAAAAGTTTTATTTTGTCCATTCCTATTTTATAGAGCCGGAAGATAAGGACTTAGTCCTTACAGAGACAGATTATGGAATAAGATACGCAAGTAGTGTTCAGAAGGGAAACCTTGTTGCCACCCAGTTTCACCCGGAAAAAAGCGGGGAAAAGGGACTAAGGATCCTTAGAAACTTTCTTGAAAACCAGAAGGAGTCCATTCCACCGCTAGTATTACAAAAAACAAGGCTTGCAAAAAGGATAATTGCCTGCCTTGATGTTCGTTCAAACGATCAGGGGGACCTTGTGGTAACCAAGGGGGATCAGTATGACGTAAGGGAAAAGGGAGAGGTCAGAAACCTTGGAAAGCCTGTTGAGCTTGCTGCTAGATACTACAAAGAAGGGGCCGATGAGATAACCTTTTTAAATATTACTGGCTTTCGTGATTTCCCGCTGAAGGATATGCCAATGCTTGAGGTCCTAAAAAGGACATCAAGGGAAGTCTTTGTTCCCCTTACCATTGGAGGAGGCATCAGGGACTACACAGATAAGGATGGAAGATTTTATTCGGCCCTTCAGGTGGCAGCCGAGTATTTTCGTTCAGGTGCAGATAAGGTCTCAATTGGAAGTGATGCGGTCTTGATAGTTGAAGAGTACCTTAAGACAGGAAAGGCCACAGGTGAAAGCTCCATTGAGTTGATCTCAATGGTCTATGGAAATCAGGCCGTTGTCATATCGGTAGATCCAAGAAGGGTCTATGTCTCGTCTCCAAAGGACACCAGCCACCCTTGCATTGAAACAAAGTTCCCTGGGCCAAATGGTGAAAGATACTGCTGGTATCAGTGCACTATAAAGGGCGGAAGGGAAGGAAGGGATGTGGATGCAATTACCCTTTCAAAGGTATGTGAAGAGCTTGGGGCAGGGGAGATACTTCTTAATTGTATTGACAGGGATGGAACAAATATGGGTTTTGATATTGAGCTAATAAAAAGCGTAAAGGAAGCCGTTAACATCCCTGTTATTGCCTCAAGTGGCGCAGGCTGTCCTGAGCATTTTGTGGAGGTATTTAAAGAGACCGATGTGGAGGCTGCCCTTGCCGCTGGCATCTTTCATAGAAAAGAAGTGGAGATAGCTGAAGTAAAAAGGGTCCTTATGGAAAATGGGATAGAGACAAGGCCCATTTAGAAGTCCCCAATTTTTATTAAAGGCAGCATTTTTATTTCCGATAAAAAAATTAGGTTTCTTTTACCCAAAACCCCTGAATAAAAGGAGCAAAAGCCCATGTCAGTCCTTTTAACCATCCTTGCCGTTATCATAGTAGTTGCCGTCTGGATTGTTATTCTCTATAACCGCCTGGTTAAACTTAGAAATCTTTGTGAAGAGGGCTGGAGCGGAATAGATGTCCAGTTAAAAAGACGTGCCAATCTCATCCCTAACCTCCTTGAGACAGTAAAGGGTTACATGGCCCATGAAAAGGACGTGTTCAGAAAGGTTGTAGAAGCAAGGGAAAGGGCCCTTTCTTCTGAAGGCGCAAGGGAACGGGGACAAAATGAGTCAATGCTTACCGCAAGTCTAAGAAGCCTTTTTGCCATTGCCGAAAACTACCCAGAGCTTAAGGCCAATCAAAACTTTCTTGAGCTTCAGGCTGAGCTTTCAAGGATTGAAGATGAAATACAAAAATCAAGACGCTATTACAATGCGACAGTAAGGGACTTAAATACCGCTGTTGAAAGCTTTCCAAGTAATATGGTGGCAAATCTTTTTGGATTTAGGAAAAAGGAATTTTTCGAGATTGAGGATGAGGCAGAAAGAAGGGTTCCAAAGGTGGAGTTTTAAGATGTCTTTTAAAAAATTTTTTAATCAAAGGACATTTGGTATTTCATGTTTTCTGGCCCTTTTTTTCCTTTTTAGTTTATATCTTTTGCCATCTGCCCAGGCCAGAGAGGTCATAGAGCTATTTTCAAGCAAGGTATATATTTATCCTGATGGCTCCATAGTTGTTGAAGAGCTCATAAGGGCAAAGTCCGAACATAAAAAGATTCGACACGGAATCTATAGACTCCTTCCAGTAAAGTACGAGAAGGGCTTTGGCCTCAAGATAGATTCCCATTTTAAGCTTTTTTCAGTAAAGATCGATGGAAAGCCTGCCCCATATCATATTAAATGGCCAAATTCTGATGAGATAAAGATTTATATTGGTTCCAAGTCACGATTCGTTTCAAAAGGCGTCCATGAATTTTCCCTGACGTATCGCATGGAAAATATGATCCGTTTTTTTAAGGATTATGATGAGATTTACTGGAATGTTACAGGAAATGAGTGGGACTTCCCAATTCTTAAATCAAGGGTTGAGATTGTTCTTCCTGTAAGGAGTAAATTTTTACAATATGCCACTTACACAGGCAGCTATGGTGCCAAGGGGACCATGGCGCATCTTGTTGACAAAACGGACCAAAGAATCGTCTTTGAGACTACGAGGTCACTTTTTCGACATGAGGGTTTTACTGTTGCAGTGGCCTTTCCAAAGGGGCTTGTTAAAAAGCCCGATGCCTATTCCATGCTCGTAGAGATTTTAAGGGCGAATCTTTCCATAATAATAGGGTTTTTTTTTCTGGCCCTAGTATTTTCTATTTATCTAATTTCATGGTCTAAGGTTGGTAAGGACCCGGATATAGGCCCCATTGTTCCACAATTTAATCCTCCAAAGGAAATTGGACCGGCAGCAGCCCGATTTATCAGAAAGATGGGCTATGATGATAAGGTTATGGCCTGTGCCCTTGTAAATCTTGGAGTCAAAGGGGTAATAAAGATAACTGATAAGGGAGGGAAATACGTCTTAGAAAGGACAGATAAAACGCCAAAAGAGCCACTTACAGGTTGTGAGCAAAAGGTTTTTAATAAACTTCTAGGATATGTTCCCTCCATAACCATAAGTAGTTCAAATCAGTCAAAGCTTAAATCAGCAAGGGACTCTCTTGAAGATTTCCTTTTTAAACAATATGAAAAAGTCTATTTTTTAACAAACAGAAAATATCTTTTTCCTGGATTGATCCTTTCTCTAATAGGGATTTTTGCAATGCCACTTTTTTCTGGAATAATAATTCCAGGCCTTTTTGTAACACTTTGGTTGACAATTTGGACCACCGTTACCTCTTTCATGGTTTATAGGGCACTTTTAACTTTTAAAGATAGCATTAAAAGTAGATCCATAAGGCTTATTTTAAGCTCCTTTGGAGGCCTCTTTTTTGTATCTATATTTGTTGGCGGAATATTTCTGGGAAGCTTCATGTATGCAGGTTTTATGGGCGTTCCCTGTCTATTGATATTTTTTGCCATACTCATCACTAATGCGGTTTTTTACCATCTTATGAAGGCCCCTACCATGAAAGGTGTTCCCATTCTTAGAGAACTTGAAGGACTAAAGATGTTCATTGAAAAGGCTGAAGCCAATCGACTTGAGATACTTACAAAGGGTAATGTAATTGAGACCTTTGAAAAGTTACTTCCTTGGGCAATGGCCCTTGGCGTGGAAAACACATGGGCAAATAAATTTGAGGCATATCTCAAGGAACATAATCTTGAAGGGAGCTATTCTCCTTATTGGTACAGTGGATCATATGCCTATTCCATTGCAAGTATGTCCTCTGCCTTGGGAAGTGGCATGAGCAGTGCCTTTTCAAGCGCGTCTGTGGCCACAGGTTCTGGAAGCGGTGGAGGCGGATTTTCAGGAGGTGGTGGAGGTGGCGGAGGCGGCGGAGGCTGGTAA
>WFZZ01000060.1 GCA_015489315.1 Deltaproteobacteria bacterium
ATCCACTGAATCTTTTATTTCGTAAGCCATTTTCTGGGAAAAATCCTGGAAATGACGAACCAATTCGTCCATCTCTGAGACAGAATGATTAACCCGTTTTACCAGTTCGGAGAAAGCCTGGCGAAAATTTTCTATGTCCCGGGCAAGCTTACCCATCTCATCTTTACTTTGAATAGTTACCCCAACGGTAAAATCACCTTGAGACATATGATCTACCACAGCAACAATTTCTCTCACAGGCTTGGTGATCGACTCAGAAATAAGAAATCCTAGCAAAGCCAAAACTGTCAAGCTTACCAACAGAAAGAAAGAAGATAAACGAGCTGTATTTTTTACGATACTCTCTGCTTCTTGAACCAAAAAAGAAGCCCTTTCAAAAGAAACATCTTGCACATTAATACCCTGAGAAAATTTCTTAAGAGAGAGCACTACTTTTTGCTGACTTCTTTTCACTTTATTTTTTATAGCTAAGATAGTATCAGTAGTTTCATCCAAGGTAAAAAAAATATCCAGAAGTTCTCTAAAAAGGGGCCATTTATCTGGAGCAATTTTGTTTTTTTGGGCCTCAATAAAAGAAGAAATTTCATCCACCACTTCTGTTATTTTCGTTTTATCAACTAATTTCTGTGACCACAAGATTTCTTTAGTCACAGAGTCAATATCAGCATAGGATTTAATGCTTTTAACGACAAGATTCCTACAAAGATTATTATTACACCTTGAGATGATATTTCCAAGAAGGGACCAAAGCCTTTCCTGAGTTTCAAAAAGCTGCCTTTCATTCTCCTTCAAAACATCCATGCGCACCTTTAAAGTATCCAGATCTTTCAAAAAAGAAGATATAAGTCCCTTATCATCGCCAACAATTTCCTCTAAACTAGAAGCTTTTTCCTCAATAAATTTCCTATACTTTTCATCACCACTTTGAATATAAATCGCTAGTAGATTATGAATATCTTCTAAAGTTTTCCTTACTTGTTCCTTCTTTCTATTATTCTCAAGAAATCTTTCAGAAACAAATTTTATTTCTCTACTTTTAGTAGCGACCTCTTTAAGCTTCCAGAGATTATAAAACTCAAAAGAGCACAAAACAAAAGTAGCAAGAATTATCAATAAGAAAAGCCTAACACGCAACGACATATTCATCAAAAGGGACATTACAGACCCCCTACTAAAACCTAATGTCAAGCAACATATAAAAATTGGTCAGTTCTTCACTAGTTTTATGAGGTTGACCCAAATGCCAACCAGAAAGAGTATAATCATAGTCAATATAAGTAAACCCGGTACGGAAGAAGAAATAGCGATTAAAAGGCTGAAGATAATACCAATCAAAAACATCTCCTCGTGTAGCAAGCTTGTTATAAATTTCGGTACTCCCCTGGGTAAAGCTAAACCAATATTTACTACCATGATTATACTCAAATCCTACCCTTGCACCTTTTAGATAACTAAAGGGCAAACGATAACGAAATCCTGTATAGATGGCCCACCCCGTATGGTCGTCTTTCCCGTCATCCGATAGAAGACCAGCTGGACCAAAAGGCATCATTACCGTTTGGCCGTTAGGATCACTCCAATTGACCCCGTAAGAGAAAAAGGCATCAAAACCGGTAAAAAGATTGGGCACCTGGAGGTGAACCCCAAATAGCTGCATATCTCCCAGGTTTTCACGCGCCCCGAGGGGATTATCTACAAAATTCCAGCCATTAACATAACTGATCACAAAAAGGCTACCGGGAAAATGCGGAATCTCTCCCTCAAAGAAAAGGCCCAAGACATCAAGATCATCCAGGCCCATACGGTCGTCAAGATAGATACGATCATCGTCATCTGACTGGTAACCCTTCCCGTAAGCGATCCGCAGACCGCAGTTGCGGATATGGAGTATTCTTTCGAGGCCGAAAGTGGCCACTATTCCATCCGCCTCACCGTCAAAAAGGAGGGCAGGATAAGTAGACTGCCTGGGTCTGTTTTCCTTGAATTCAAAGGGGGGGCCTTCCGTAGAAGGCTGCCTTCCAAAGGTGATGGCCAACGGCAAGGGAAAGTCCGGGATAATCCAGTCAACATAGGCACGGTCAAGCTTGAGGGTGGTATCATCCGGCACATGGACCCGGTTGGGATCCGCATACATGGTGACCCGGTCGCTATCTGCCCAGTTCTTGTAAACCGCAAGCCTCCCATGAAAAAGGAGATTTTTGCTTATCTTGGCCTCAAGATTCAGGCGGAAACGGTTGCTCCAGAAATTGTCGTTATGAAGGTCCTTTTTCCTCAGACCATCAGGGTAGAGGGTGTCATGTAAGGCGTAAAAATCGACCCGGGTCCGAAGCTCGGCTCCGATATCGAGCTTGTCTTTGAGGATTTTGGTCTCAACGGTATCCAAGGTATCATAGATGTCATTTATCTCTTCTTTTGTCTCTTGGCGGGTCTTTTCCTGTTTCTGTTCAAGCTCGCTCACCCTCTTTTCAAGTCTTTCAAGCCGCTCTAGAAGCCTTTCATAAGAATCGGCAGGGATGGTAATCATCTCACGCGCCAAAACCGGGGAAACCAATAATAGGAACAAAGTTAAGATAATAGCAATTTTGCGGGACATCTTACTACCTCCTTATTTTAGGACTGTCTTATTTGGGAATAATGGCGGCCTCAGGTTGCTCACTATCAGCCGCATGCTCCTGAAGGTAGGTGAGTATTTCTTGAAGCTCTTGAGGTGAAATGATCTTACTCAAATCGATGGGATGACGACGTCTCTTAAAATACTTTTTCCAAACCAGCGCCGCCTTATCAGCCGGGTTTACCGGCGGCGCCTGGCCACCTTTGTGGTGGCAGCTGCCACACTTTTTCATAAAAAGTTCTTGCCCGCCCCCAAAACAAAAGCCGGTTAAGAGGATCAGAAACAGGAAAACAGAAGCACAAAGTCTCATGAACCCCTCCCAAATAAACTTTGTCCCCTTCTTCGGTTGGGTAAGGAAAAAACTTTAAACAAAAGTTCTAAAAACTTTCAAGAATATTTATGTTTTTAAAAGCGTTCCAATTAGTTAGATGCTCAACTTTCGCCCATTTTCAAGATAAACGGAAGCGTTTATTTCCACATATCTTGACAAACAACCCTTTGCGGCAACACCCCTTAGGGCTTGTTTTGCGCCCATATCTCTTGCGTCAGGACTTATTTTGCGCCCTACCTTGGGGCCCGTTTTCAGCTTTTCCGGAACCTGACTCCTCCCTCTTTCTTGCTAATCAAGCCTTTCAGCCCTCCCTTAACCATTACCTCCCCTTTGGCATGACTCCTGCATTACTTAAAAAATGAAAATAGCTCATTGATACGAAAAAGATAAAACAAAACGGGGATGTTTAACCAAACTATCTCACTTAATTAGGATTATTTCCCTTTTTTGGGGAGAAA
>WFZZ01000061.1 GCA_015489315.1 Deltaproteobacteria bacterium
GATGTGTATAAGAGACAGCCTTCACATTTTCTGTCAATCTCCTACAAAAATCCTGATCCTTAAAACTTAAATCCCACTTCCTTTTCTTGAGCCTTGACATTTATGCCTTTTAGGTGAAAATTCATTCATTTTTCTGTTATAAATTAAAAAGTTTTTCCATAAGGGGGAGAAATGAAAAGATACATCATGGCACCAGGGCCAGTGGCAGTAGATCCGCATGTTTTATCGGTGATGTCTGAACCTTTGATCCATCATAGATCACCACAGTTTTCAAAGATACTGACCGAAGTAAGAAATGACCTTAAATTTTTATATCAGACCAAAAATGAATGTCTCATCTTTGCATCTTCTGGCACTGGTGGCATGGAGGCCTGCGTTTCCAATCTCTTGTCTCCTGGAGATAAGGCCATTTGTGTAGTTGCAGGGAAGTTTGGAGAGCGCTGGTCCGAGCTTTGTCAAAGCTTTGGGGTGGAAAATATTGACATCAATATTGAATGGGGCCAGGCAGTAAAACCCGAACAAATAGAAGATGCCCTGAAAGCTCACCCGGATGCCAAGGCTGTATTCATCCAGGCCCATGAAACCTCCACTGGCGTCCAACATCCAATAAAAGAGATTGGAGAAATTATTAAAGGGCGTGAAGATACCGTCTTTGTAGTAGATGCCATTAGCGCCATGGGGGTATATGATATCAAAACCGATGAATGGGGCCTTGACGTAGTGGTAACAGGGTCTCAAAAATCCCTTTCCCTTCCTCCTGGCCTATCAATAGTAAGTGTAAGCGATAAGGCATGGAAATTTGCTGAAATGGCAAAATCCCCCCGATATTATTTTAACTTTTTAAAGGAAAAAAAGGCTATCGAAAGGGAGACAACGGCTTATACACCTGCGGTTTCTTTGATAATTGGACTAAGAGAGGTACTTAGGCAGTTCAAGGAAATGGGGCTTGAAAGGCTTTTTAATCACCATAAGAGGCTTTCTGAGGCCACAAAAAGAGCTGTTAGTGCAATGGGCCTAAGGCAATTTCCGAAGGCTCCATCCCATGCAATCACTGTGATAGAAGCCCCCAACGGAGTAAATGGACAAGATGTGGTAAAAATCCTCAGAGAGGATTATGGTATAACCATTGCCGGAGGCCAGGCACAGCTTAAGGGAAAAATTTTCAGGATTTCCCACTATGGACACCTTTGCCAGTGGGATATGATAATTGCCATAGCCGCAATTGAACAGGCCTTAAACAGGCTTGGATTTAAGGTTGAATATGGAAAGGGTGTTTCTGCTGCCCAGGAATACTTTGCTCAGAATCCTGAAACCTAAAATTAAATAAAAAACTCTAAAAAGGAAACGGGTTATGAAGGTATTAATTACAAATCCAATAGCAAAGGAAGGAATTGAGATACTAAAAGAGGCAGGCCTTGAAGTTGAAGAAAAACTTGGGCTTTCACCCGATGAACTCAAGAAGGCCATTAAGGGCGTTGATGCACTTGTTATAAGAAGTAGCACCAAGGTGACCGCCGATCTTTTGGAACATGCAGACAAACTAAAGGTAGTTGGAAGGGCCGGAACAGGCCTTGACAATGTTGACATCCCCGCCTGCAACAAAAAAGGCGTAGTGGTAATGAACACACCTGGTGGAAATACCAACTCTGCTGCTGAACACACAATCGCTATGATGATGGCCCTATCTCGCCACATACCCCAGGCCACAGCCTCAATGAAGGCTGGAAAATGGGAAAAGAAAAAATTCATGGGTCAAGAAGTTGCCGGAAAGACCTTGGGCATTATAGGAAGCGGGCGTATCGGAGGCATTGTTGCCCAGCTTGCTAAGGGCCTAAAGATGAAGGTAGTTGCCTATGATCCTTACATGAACCCTGAGATGGCAGAAAAACTAGGAATTGAGCTTGTAGAGCTTGATGAACTTCTTTCTCGTGCAGATTATGTATCTGTCCATACCCCACTTACAGATGAAACTAGGGGAATGCTTAATAAAGAGCTTTTTGACAAAATGAAGGATGGGGCAATGGTCCTTAACTGTGCAAGGGGAGGAATCGTAAATGAAAAGGATCTTTACGATGCACTCACCTCTGGAAAGCTTAAAGGGGCTGCCCTTGATGTCTTTGAGGTGGAACCAACTACCCTTGAGAATCCTCTTCTTAGCCTTGATAATTTTATATGCACGCCTCATCTTGGCGCCTCTACCAAAGAGGCCCAAGAAAATGTTGCCGTTGCAGTGGCCCGACAAATTGCAGATTTTCTCATAAAGGGTGAGGTGAGAAATGCGGTAAATGTTCCTTCTGTTAGCGGTGAAGCACTAAAGGTCCTAGGGCCGGTGCTAAATCTTGCAGAAAAGATGGGTGCGTTTATTGCTCAGGTAATTGATGGAGCCCTAAAGGCAGTAGAAATCTCATATCAAGGGGACCTTTCTGACATTGATACAGCCCCTGTCACTGTAACTATATTAAAAAGTCTATTGGCCCCTGTTTTAAGGGAAGACGTGAACTTTGTTAATGCACCCATTATTGCCAAGGAAAGAGGAATTAAGGTAATTGAGTCAAAAAGCGAGACCTGTGAAAACTTCAACAATCTTCTTCAGATAAAGGTTTCTACTTCAAGCGGAGAAGAACTGATTGAAGGAACAATCTTTGGTAAGACCAAACCAAGACTTGTCAGAATAAATGACTTTACACTTGAGGCAGTGCCAGAAGGGCATATGCTTTTAATCTATAATGAAGATAGACCCGGTGTTATCGGAAGAATTGGACTTACCCTTGGAGAGGCAGGGATTAATATTGCTAGGATGCAGGTAGGACAGGACCCGGGACATCACAGGAATGTGATTCTTCTTACCACAGATGAAAAGGCATCCCAGGAAGTCCTTGAACGACTAGGGCAGCAAGATGGCGTCACCAAGGTCATGCCTGTAGAATTATAATCAAAAAGAAAAATTCCAAAAGATAAAGGGCCTCTAAACCAGAGGCCCTTTTTTTCGCACAAAAATTAAAGTTTATTATTTGAGGATTGGCCTAGCATTAACGGGTTGTATTGGCCTGTTGTTTGGATGTCCCATAACTTTAGCAAACTTTTCCACCTGTTCCTTTGAGACAGTCACCGTCTTTTTAAGAACAAACCATCTTACTCCCTCTGAACAGGGTGGAGTGGTTAATGAGCCATTAAATCTATAATAATCTCTGTCATTAGGTAGCAAAGAATAGGGGCTGAAGTCTGGAGAAATACTATTTTTATTTCCCGATTTTTCAGGCATCCTTGCCCATATCTTTTCAATTATCGGATTTTTCTCTCCGTATTCAAACATCAAGGCCACAACTGCAAGGTTTCCGTCTTCATCTGCATGAACAAAGTGGGCCTCCATTGGAAAAGATTTTCCGTTTATCAAATTTTCACTCGGAGTATGAAAATGAAACTGAATGAGATTAAAGATCCTTCCATCTATTTCAATGGAGCTTCCCTTTTCACAATTTACCTGAATGGAATGACCATTATTGATTACATCCTGCCATTTGCCAGAATCAACGTATTTTATAGGTGCAAGCTCTGCCTCAATAAAACCAGAAAGATCAATTGGAGACTGGTTTTTACCCTTTGAACACATCTCGTAGGCAGGATCAAGAGAACCCCAAAATTCAGGTGCAACATCCCCTTCGTATCCCCAGTGAACACCATGACCACTGCCAAATGCCACACCTGCCGAAAAAATGACACCAGAAGCCAATGAAACAATAAATTTTTTCATTTAATAATACCTCCTCTTTTTTCTTGATGTTTAATTTTGCCCAATTAAGTTAATTAAACTCCTTTAAAAGTCAAAGGCTAGAAATCTTATCAATAATTAATGGCGGCTGCTAATGGATGATGAAAAGGGACTAAAAAGCAATCTCCTGGTAAATACCGGAATTTTGATTGATCCACTGGAAAACTCCCAGATAAAGGTCTGGGCACTCTTTTTAAAAGATGCCCTAAAAAAGGAATTATCAAGCCAGTTCCCACAGTTTGCCTGGAGGTTTGGGATTATTGAAAGACATGACTTTCCAAAGGCCTTGCCCAAAGACCCTTTGACCCTTTTGGAGTTTGGCTCAGACATAAAGATAGAAAACAATTATGACTTTCTTCTGGTCTTAACCTCTTTGCCCCTGAAGGCAAGATTTTCACAAGGTATAAGCGCTGTTCCATCATCCATGTTGGAGACAGCAGTAATTAGTCTTTCAAAGATTCTTGAATGTAAAAAAGAAGAGATTAAAAAAACTGGCGCAATAAATCTAATCAAACACATCCTTGGGCATCTTTGGGGGCTGGATCATGATGATTCATCTGTTATGAAACCGAGAAAATCCTGGTGCCATGAAAGGCCTCTTGACTGGAACCACGAAGAAAAACGACACATTGCGAATTTTTTAAATAGTGTCGCAGACCCAAGAGTAGAAGAGACAGCAGGCACA
Organism: Deltaproteobacteria bacterium; assembly: GCA_015489315.1. GTDB lineage: Bacteria > Desulfobacterota > Dissulfuribacteria > Dissulfuribacterales > QOAL01 > JAADCZ01. The sequence goes on from WFZZ01000061.1 coordinate 4,455, forward strand.
AAGAACACCTTTTTATTTTATCTTCGTGTCCTAATTAATGAAGGACCATCCCTTTTAAGGGATATAATCTTTTTTAGATCCTGGAGGATGTTTCTAAATCTTGGCCGCTTCACAGCAGCTACTGCTGTTTCAATTATATTTTTATTCTTAAGCGCTGAAGCCTGGGAAATGGGAGCTGCAATCCAATCAAAATGGCTTGATATTATCCTTTTCCTAGTGATAATTGCATCTACCCTGTCACTATATTTTGGACAAAATCTTCAAGGAATAGGAAAATCTGACAAGATGAAGGAACAGGCCGTAAGGTCTCGCATAATACTTTTTGGGACCCTCTTTATAGGCATGGCCTCCTTCTGGCTAAACCTACTTCTTATATCATTTGTAATCATAAATCTTTTACCTCAAAAGGTAATAGCAGGATGGGCTGGGATTGAAGGAAACACCCTTCCAGTCTTTCACTTTTCAAAGCTCATGGCCACCTTTGGAATTCTGGCATCATCAGTGGGTGGCAATCTTGAAGAAGAGCAAGACATTAAGGCAGTATTGATCTATACAGAAGAAACCTAACCCCTTTGACAAATGGCAATGAAAAGTCCCTCAACATTTCAAAAAATAATCAACATTATTTTGATAATAGTGATAATTTCAAGCTCTATCTGTCTTGTCTTTACGACGGAGCCTTCCCTTGCACAAAGATTTTCTGCTCTATTTTGGTATATTGAGGCAATATCAAGCTTCATATTCTTTTTCGAATACCTTGTTAGACTTTTTGGCACAAAAAGCAGCCATCCCTTTACTTCTACCATAGAGCTTAGAATAAGATATCTCCTTTCACCCTTGGGAATAGTCGATCTTTTTTCTTTCTTGCCCTTTTTCTTAGTCCTTTTTGGTTGGTCACAGACCCCTCAATTGATGCTTCTTCAACTCCTGAGGCTTTTTAAGCTTACAAGATACTCAATGGCATTTCATCTTCTTGCTGATGTATTACGGGATGAGGCAGAATCTTTGATGGTTTCGGTCGTCTTGATGTTTATCATATTGATCTTTGCCTCTGTGGGTATTTACATCTTTGAACACGACGTTCAACCCGAAGCATTTGGTTCAATTCCAAAGGCCATGTGGTGGGCAATTGTCACCCTCACCACTGTTGGTTATGGAGATGTGACACCTGTAACCGTGCAGGGTAAGGTCTTTGCTACCTTTATAACTATTGCTGGGGTGGGGCTGGTTTCACTGCCTGCAGGTATAATTGCATCAGGCTTTACCGAGCAACTTCGTTTAAGGCGAGAGCGTTTTCAAATGGAGGTTGAAACCCTGATAAAAAGGGATGGCAGGCTTTCGGCAAAGGATATGGAACAACTTGAAGAAGACAGGCAGGAACTTGGTCTTACCAGAGACAATGCCAGATTAATTATTGATCAGGTTGAGAAAAAGGAGGCCAGAAAGGCATAAAGGAGAAAATATGAAATTTTCAGAAGAATGGAAAGTACTTGGATTTTATGAACGATTTGAAAAGATAGTCTGTTTGATACTTTCTTTTTTTGTAGCCCTTGTAATAGTTTGTGCCCTTTATAAGCTAGGGTTTCACCTGTTCCACATGATTATATCCTATGGAGTGGACCCCCTGGAACACAAATCCTTTAAGGCGATTTTTGGCATGATCATGGTAGTTTTAATCTCCCTTGAGTTTAAACATTCGATTGTAAAGGTAATTGTTAAAAACAAGAGTGTTGTTCAGGTAAAAACAGTCCTTTTGATAGCCATTCTTGCAATAAGTAGAAAGATGATAATACTTGATACAAAAGCAATTTCACCTTTAACCATATTTTCATTATCAAGTGTCTTAGTGTCCCTAGGGATAGTCTATTGGCTTATGAGACAAAGAGATATTGAAGACGAGTCAGAAGAACAAAAATAGATTTCATTATGGTAATCAGCAAAGATAGTAGAGTAATTATTATCGGTGGTGGACTTGCTGGCTCTGAAGCGGCATGGCAGCTTGCCAGATGGGGAATTAAATGCACCCTTTTTGAAATGAAGCCGAAAAAATTTTCTCCTGCCCACAAGGTCCCTGAACTTGCCGAACTTGTATGCAGTAATAGCCTTCGTTCCGACCTACTGACATCTGCCATTGGCCTTTTAAAGGAAGAACTAAGAAGGGCGGGCTCTCTCATAATGGAGGCCGCTGATAAGACCAGAGTCCCAGCTGGAAAGGCCCATGCAGTTGACAGAAAACTTTTTTCAAAATTCATTACTGAAAAGATTGAATCCGAACCACTTATTGACATAATCCGCGAAGAGGTAAAAGAAATTCCAGATGAAAATTTCTGTATAGTTGCAACTGGCCCTTTGAGTTCAAAAAACATAGTTGAAAACTTAAAAAAACTCATTGGAGATGACTTTTTATCCTTTTATGATGCAATTTCACCAATAATTGCAGCAGATTCCATTGATTACTCCATTGTATTCAGGCAGTCCAGATATTCCCCTCCTGGGGAAGGTGACTATCTAAATTGCCCCTTGACAAAAGATGAATATGAAAACTTTGTAAATGAGCTTTTAAAGGGAGAAAAGGTCCCATTAAAGACATTTGAGTCTCCAAAATACTTTGAGGGCTGTCTTCCAGTAGAGGTCATGACAGAACGGGGGATTGACACCCTTCGTTATGGCCCTATGAAACCGGTTGGCCTCATTGATCCAAGGACAGGAAAACAACCCTATGCAGTGGTCCAGTTAAGGGCAGAAAATAGGGAAGAGACCATGTTCAATATGGTCGGTTTTCAGACAAAACTCAAATGGCCAGAGCAAAAAAGAATTTTTAGAATGATTCCAGGGCTAAAATATGCAGAATTTATCCGATATGGAAGCATCCATAGAAATACATTTGTCTGTGCTCCAAAAGTCTTAAATCCTGATCTTTCTCTAAAGGTCAAACCCACTTGCCACCTTGCAGGGCAAATAACTGGTGTTGAAGGTTATGTGGAGTCAACCGCAATGGGCTTTCTAGCCGGGATAAATATTGCAAGAAAACTACTTGGCAAAAAACCAGTTCTACCTCCAAAAGAAACTGCCCACGGAGCACTCATTTCCCACTTAACAAATGCCAATTCTAAAAATTTTCAGCCCATGAATGTAAATTTCGGACTTTTCCCAAGGCTTAATAAAAAAGTCCCTAAAAAAGAGCGTGGCGCCCTTTATGCCAAAAGGGCACTTTCGGCCTGGGACGAATTTTTAAAGACTATTAACCAATAATACCTATCCTAAGAGGAATTTATTTCACCTTTGTAAAGCAAATATTTCCCTAATTGACTTTAAGTTTTCAAAATCGAGCCTTCTTCCGATGAAATTAAAGGGATTAGCTCCCTTTTTTTACTTTTTTTATTTGGCAATCCATTTGCAGTAATTCAGGACTGAAAGGAGGTTTAATCATGTTAAAGGTATTTAAATTAAATAGATTCTTGGGGTTCATCATGGCCGGCCTTTTAATTTTTGCGTGTCAAGGGCAGGCCTTTGCCAAAGAGGGAGTATTACATAGACTAGCTAGGGCTGTTTTTGCTATTCCAAAGGCAGTCCTCAATTCTATGGAAGGGCCAAGCTGTAGTGAAGATACGGAAGATGGACAGAGAATAGACATTTATTTTCCCTATCAAGGATATACAAGCTATGGACAGAATCTTGGATATATTTCACCAGTGGCCCCGGTAATACCTTCTCCACCAAACTATGTTACATACAAAGTAATCGTTCCCAAAAAGGCAACTATTGAGCTTAAGGATAATGCAAATGTTCATATCTATAGCAGTATCCCCTTTGAAAACAGGTAAGGCCAAAAGGATAGGGGCATTTTTTGTAGTCTTTATGCTTTTTTTGTTTTTCCCTAAGTCAAGCCCTGCCAGTAATGAGCCAGCCTTTTTTGACAGTTTTATGGAAAAATTATCTGAAGAGTTGGTGGAAAATGCCACCTTCGGGAGAGGCCTATCACAGAAAATCCTTTTGACTAACCTTGTTGACCTGGAACAGCTTCACTGCACATCAAAATTTGGACAACTCGTCCCCGAACGTCTAATGGGACTTTTACAGGAAAAAGGCTGGCGAGTGGTTGAAGTAAGAAGAGGAAATACCCTTAAAATAGAGATCGGAGCAGGCGACTACATTTTAAGTCAAAGAATTAACGACCTTTCGTCCAAGGTTCACTGCACTGCTGTCCTTACAGGTACCTATCTTTTTCACGGCGGCGAGGTAATCGTTAACCTTAAACTCATTTCTATCCCAGGAAACGAATTGATTTCAAGCGCCATAGAAAGGATTAAGGCAGATACCTTCATATCAAGTCTTTTAAAACCCATTGGATATGGATGTAAAGAACACAAGGCCTTTATAAAACTAAAACCCTTTACCTTAAAAAAAGCCAATGATAATAACACCTAAGGAGGAATATCATGAAGTTAAGACTATCGTTTCACAAAAAAATGGCCGTTATTCTGGCTTCTTGCTTTTTATTGGGCGCTTGTTCAAAGGAACCACCGCCTCCTCCACCACCTCAACAACCACCAGTTGTCATAAATGTAACAACAAATAAAGGAACAAATGTTGTTCCCAACAACCAGATAGGTCAAAGCCAGCAGACAGCTAATGTGCCCCAAAATCAAAGGCCCAATGTAAGGCCACAGAGCAATATTCAGGGGCAAATAATGCCATCTGCGGTACAGCCTCAACCTGCTCCAGTAATCCAGGCTTCACAGCCGGTTTATCATCCGAGTCATACTCAACCTCAAACCCAAAGGATTTCTTATGAAATGGAAAGCTTAGATGAGGCCTCATTTTTTAACACCCAGATACACGAAATGGCTCTTCAGCTTCTAAAAAATTTCAGAGGGGAAGCCGGCCCCAATGGCCCAATTGCGGTTACAACCTTTGTTGATCTCAATAATCTTTATAAAACATCTCCTTTTGGCAGGTATATTGCAGAGCAGCTCATGGGTGAACTTCAAAGAGCTGGCTTTAGTGTAGTAGAAATCAGAAAGACAGAATCACTAATGTTAAAACCCAAGTTTGGAGAATATGGACTTTCTCGTGACATTCAAGAAATCGCGCGCAGCTCCTCTGCAAGCTATGTTCTCACGGGAACTTATATTACAAGGGGAAGGTTTGTTTTGATAAATGCAAGACTTGTCTCTAATGAGAACAATCTTATCGCTTCATCGGGTTTAAAGATACTTAGAAGAGATCCATTTATTGAAAAGATGCTTTGGCCAAGCGCCTCACCTGTGACAACTCCACCAGTAAGAGTACCAATAAAAGAGCTTGGTTCCTTAACTGAGATGAAAATTATGTCAGGATCATGACAAAATTATGACGGACAAAAGGGCTTATAAAAATATAACAGTCTCATTACTTCTCCTCCTTTCCTTCATATGGTCTGGCTGTGCCCAAAAATCTCAAGACAATCTTCCTTCCGGGCGTAGCCAGACATCTCCCCCCGTAAGGACTATAAGGGCGAACTTTGTTCAAAACTCTCCTACCATATTCATGCTTGCAATGGACCTTGCAGGCCAACTTAGAGCAAACCTGAGAAACGGGCTTCTCAAGGACTGGCCGTTAATTGTTACAACCCTTGTAAATATAGACAATCTTCACTCTTCAACTCGGTTTGGTAGAACCCTTTCAGAGGCTCTAAGTGAAGAGATGTTCAAGAAAGGGGGCATCATAAAAGAGGTCCGTTCAGCAAAAGCTGTTTACCTTAAACCACAGACTGGTGAAATGATGCTGAGCAGGGATGTCAAACTCCTTGCCAAAAACCTTGACGCAAGGGCAGTCATAGTTGGTACATACAGTATTGGTGCACGCTCAGTGGTTGTAAATGTAAAAATGGTGGATATTCGTTCTCAAGATATTATTTCTGTTGCAACCATGGAAATTGCTAGAAGCACAACTATAGATGCCCTTTTAGGAGAAAATATGCAGAAAAAAATGGAGGCTGTCCCTACAGCATATGATGAAAATATACTTTAGACGGGCCTTGTTTTTTATTTTGCTTTCTTTTTTTATTGCTTCCTGTTCCCAGTCAGCCTTTTTTTCTCCAGATGAAAGATCTCAAAATCCTATTAAACCAGCACCTAAAATAGATGTGTTCATAATGCCCAAAAATCCTGTGGACCTTAGTCAAAAAAAAGTTTTGATGATACCTGCCTTCATGGCTGGAAATCAGGAAGAAATATGGGGTCCTTCAGTAACTAGCCTGATACGCTCAATTCTTTTACAAGAACGTATCTTTAAAACCCTGGCCCTTGCAGAAAATAACAATATGGATACAAAGGAAATTTTGAACAGGGCCAGAATAAGGGGTTTTGACTACACCCTTGAAATAGTAATGCCAGGTATCCTTGAACCTGCTGGGAACTCACCCGGGTGGGTTGGTTTCACACTTTTTTTGAAAGACACAAAAAAAGGCTTTTCCCTTTGGCAAATTTATGGAGAAACCCAGCTTCTTCCTAGACCCACATACCACCGTTTCTTTCAAAGGGACGATTTTGTCCCTGCCCCCACTGTTGGCCAAGGAATAGAATCAATAACAAGAATAATGGCTAAAATAATCAGAGGACCATTTCAAAATTTAGTAAAGAGATAATGACCTGCTGAATCTTCAGTGGCACACGGCTTCAAAACTTGATTTGGACGTAAGGATACTCCCTTATCCTTGCGTCCATTGTTAATATGGGTATTCCCATCTCTCTGGCAGTAGCCACAATAATCTGATCTGCCGGGTCTTTGTGAAAGTTCCCTGGCAGAGAACATGAGGCACAGGCTATATCAGGAGTAATTTCAACTAGATACAGATCCACTATATCGAGAGCTTCTTTTATCCATTTATAAGGATCCATAGACAATTTCAGCCTGCCTCGTTCATTGAGCTTACAGACCTCCCAAACTGAGATAACAGAAAGATAGAGAGAACGATATTGATGGGCTGAAATCAAAGATAGCATATCCCTCGGAAGCCTTTCAGGATATGTGTGAAACCATACCCAAACATGGGTATCCAGTAAGTAGCTGTTATTCACAGGCATCCCATTCTTCCTCCAGAGGGGATACAATATCACCCATTTCTATAACTGTATGTCGCAACTTTCCTGGTATTATCTCTTTATCTTGTGAAAGAGGGACGATTTTGGCAATTGCCTTTCCCCTCTTAGTGATAATGATTTCCTCTGATAGATTACTGAGGATTTGAGGAGCTTTCTGTTTGAGTTGAGTCATAGTGACTTCCATAGCTTATTCTCCTTTTTTCAAAGGATAATTAAATGGTATAAAAATGCTATTAAAATGTCTATAATATTTTTGATATGGACGATCCTACATTAAATAGCTAAAACAAAAATGTTGGTACTGGAAATTTAATAACCCCCCCTAACGCAAAATATGATTAAATTGCCCTTAGAACTTCCTCATCTGTTACATCGTCCACAATGACAGTCTCCCCAATACCTTTTGAAAGCACAAAATTGACCTTTCCTCTCTTAACCTTCTTGTCCTTTTTGATATTTAAGAGGACCTCTTCTGGTCTTATTTCCTTTGGAATATCAACAGGAAGTCCAAATCTATTTAGAAGTTCAACAAGCCTTTGATAGGCTTTCTTTGATAGAAGACTTCGGCCAACACTTATCTTTCCAACTGCCACCATTCCCATAGCTACTGCTTCTCCGTGTGGAATGGTATAATTGGATGCTGCTTCCACGGCATGACCTATGGTATGGCCAAAATTGAGTATCCTTCTGTACCCCCCTTCCCTTTCATCCTTTGAAACCACCTCGGCCTTTATCTCGCATGATCTTTTCACAACACTAGCTGTTACATGGGGCTCAAGATTTAAGACATCCCACCATTTTTCTTCCAAAAGGGTAAAAAGCCCTTCATCCTTTATCATTCCATACTTTACGATTTCAGAAATGCCATTTCTTATCTCAGCTTGGGAAAGGCTTGTTAGCGTTCCAATATCCGCATAAACTGCCCTTGGCTGTGCAAAGGTTCCGATAAGGTTTTTCCCTTCAGGAATATCAACACCCGTCTTTCCCCCAACTGAACTATCCACTTGGGCGAGTAGTGTTGTGGGAAGCTGAATAAAGGGAATGCCTCGCATGTAAATGGATGCCAAAAAACCACAGATATCACCTACAACCCCACCACCAAGGGCAAGTAAAAGAGAGGTTCTATCTGCACCAATGTTTACCAGCTCTCTTGCCAGTTTAATGACGGTCTCAATATTTTTTGACCGTTCCCCTGCCTCAAAACTCAATATCTTTGCGTCCTTAAAACCTTCATCCCTTAAAAAACGGATAAAGTCCTCGCCAATAAAATCCCTTACATTTGAATCTGTGATAACAAAGGGGCCAGGGCCGTCATAAACTTCCTTGAGTCTTGAAGGCACCTCAAGAAGAAGCCCTGGTCCAATAAGAATGTCATAACTTCGTTCACCAAGGGGAACGGTCACCTTCTCCCAAACATGAGAGATGTCGCTCTTTTCTATCTTACTGCACTGACCAAAACCCAGAGATTCTGACATATATTTCTCCTAAAACATCGATAGCAGTTTTGCCCTTATCTGCTCCTTTGGAGCCGCCCCAACAATGGTATCAGACACATTTCCATTTTTAAAGAAAAAGAGGGCAGGAATACTTCGAATCTGATATCTCTGAGCAATCATTGGATTTTCATCCACATTGAGCTTTCCTATCAGTGCTCTCTGGCCAAATTCTCTGGCAAGCTCTTCTACAACAGGCCCAACCATCCTGCATGGGCCGCACCAGGGCGCCCAAAAATCCACCAAGGCCACATCTGCTCTATTTACCATGGAATCAAAATTTGAATCTGTAAGAACTACTGGCCCGGCTGAGGCCTTTGGCAAGGGCGACTTGCATCGTCCACATTTTGGTGTTAGAGATAATTTCTCAATGGGTATCCTATTTTTAACGCCACAAGACGGGCATGTAACAAATATAAAATCTGGCATCTTTTGACCTCCTCTTAAAGATATTTGCTCAAAAAGATAGGGACAAATTTTAAAAAAACAACTTGACTCAAAAAGATAAGGACAATTATTCTATTCTCAAAGTAAAGGGGTCAATAATTTAGGCCTTAATTTTTGATATATGACTACAAAAAACAGTAAGGAATCTGAAAGCCCCTCAAATAATAAAATTGCAAGGCATATAAAAAGGCTATCTAATAAAGAACGGCTAAAGGCCTTTTTAAGCCTCTTTAAAAGGGAAGACAGGGTCTTAATTGTCATTGTAGCTGATCCTGACTCAATGGCCTCAGCATTTGCTGTAAAGAGGCTTTTAAGTAGAAGAGTTAGTGAAATTACTATTTGTCATCCCAACCAGATTAAACGCCTTAACAACATTGCAATGAGGGACATATTAAAAATTCCTCTTCAACCATTTAGAGGCACTAAGAGGGATGAATACTCCAAATTTATCCTTCTTGACTCTCAGCCACCACATAAAAAGGAATTTTTAAATATCAATTTCGATGCAGTAATCGACCATCACCCTTTAACAGAGGGATGGACTGCGTCATTTATCGACGTTAGAGAAGAATACGGTGCAAATTGCACCATGTTACATGAATACCTAAAGGCTGCAAGGATCAAGCCCTCTGCTGCCCTTGCAACCGCCATGTTTTATGGAATTAAGGTTGATACGCACAATTTCACCCACAGGGCCACACCTGCTGACATTCTCTGTTTTCAGACCCTTTTTAAACGGATAAACAAGTATTGGTTAAACAAGATTGAACAATCTGACATAAGGAAAGCGGAACTTAAATATTTCAGGGCAGCATTTTCAAACCTAAAGGTCAAAAAAAATCGTATCTATTGCCATATTGGAAGGGTTACCAACCCAGACATATTGGTCGTCATTGCAGATTTCCTGACTCATGTCCACGATATTGGATGGACAATAATATCCGGGCAGGTTGGAGAGAAACTCATCGTTATATTTCGATGTGATGGTTACAGAAAAAATGCAGGAAAGCTTGCCCAAAGGGTACTGGGCCAATATGGGCCAGCAGGCGGACATAAGGAAAGTGCAAGGGCAGAAATCCCAATGAAAAACCTCCCAGAAAGGCTTTCCAAGGATTTTGAGACCAGGCATTTGATAAGACTCTTTATGAAACATTTGGATTAAGAGGCCAAATATGAAAACCTTAGCAATGATACTGGCAGGGGGGAGGGTTGATGAGTTGGGTATTTTGACCTATTTCAGACCAAAATCTACTGTTCCATTTGGAAGCCTTTATAGGTTTATAGATTTTCCCTTGAGCAATCTAATGTGTTCAGGGATTCAAAGGGTAGGAATTCTAAGCCAATACAGGTCAAGCTCGCTCATTGAACACATAGGAACAGGGGCCTCCTGGGACATGATAGGCCGCCACAGAGGGATAACACTTCTCCCTCCTTTTAAGGCAATGCATGCGTCAGATTGGTACAAGGGGACTGCCGATGCCGTTTATCAGAATCTTGATTTTATAGCCAATCACATCCCGGATTATGTTTTGATACTTTCTGGAGATCATGTTTACCATATGGACTATAATGAGCTAATAAAATTCCATGAAGATATGGAGGCAGATGCCACAATTGGCTTTGTAAATGTGCCGCTTACAGGCTCATCCCGATTTGGCCTTGGAAAGATTGCTCATGATGACGAAAGAGGTGGAAGACTTATAGAATATGCTGAAAAACCAAAAAAACCCATTTCCACATGGGCCTCTATGACCGTCTATCTCTTTAACTACAAGATATTGGAAGAGGTTTTGATTGAAAATGCAAAAGAGGAGTCCCATGAGTTTGGAAGGGACATTATACCTTCCCTGGTGTCATCATACAAAGTTTATGGCTATAAATTTAAAGGTTACTGGGCCTATTGTCGCACAATAGAAGAATATTGGCAGGCAAATATGGATTTAATAGGAGAACATCCAAGAATAGATCTATCTAAATGGTGCCTTAGAACAAACCTCGATCATGAAGCCATCAGGGATAGGGCACCTGCTATATTTAGTAGTGAATCAGATGGAAATGGGGCAATTAAAAACAGTAGAATCTATCATGGCGTTCGAGTAGATGGCTATGTTGAAAATTCAATACTCTTTCCAGGAGTCCATGTAAGTGAAGGCGCTCAAGTTAAAAATTCTGTACTCTTTTTTGATACACAAATAGGACCAGGTTCAAAAATCGAACGAGCCATTTTAGATATTGGAGTTAGCGTGGGAAGGGAATGTGAAATAGGGAAAAAGAATGGTAAGATCGTCACTATTGGTATGCATACACAAATTCCCAAGGGAACAATCCTTGATGAGGGCTGCAGTGTTCAGCCCAAAATGATAGGATCTTTATTTAAGGAAAGGTATTATCCAAAAGATACCTTTGTCATTCCTTGAAATATTTAATGCAATCCCTCCCTGACTCCTTAGCCTCATAAAGCATTTTATCGGCTTCCTGTATGATTTGAGTAATGGTTTTACCAATATTCCATTGAGATGTACCAATGGATGCAGTAAGCTTTATTTTTACTTTTCCTCCATTTGCAATAAAGACACTATTCTTTAATCTTGTCCGAAAGGCATTTAATTTTGGTATGATTTCATCCATCCCAAAACCAGGACTTAAAATGGCAAATTCATCTCCTCCATATCTATAAACTGTTCCGCTACTCTCAAATTGTTCTTTTAGTAACCTCGCAAATTGTTTTAACACTGCATCTCCCACCAAGTGCCCATAGGAATCGTTTATTTCCTTAAATTTATCAAGATCAACTATCACAAGGGTGAATGTACCGTCCTCATAAGAAGTTATGCTTGCTTCTATTTCTTGAAGGTCCTTATCCCAGGCGCGTCTGTTCATTACACCTGTCAAGGGGTCTTCATAGACCTGTTTAGTCAGGCTTCCAAGAAGCTCTTCTTGACGAGTAATTTGACCAATTACAGTTGTAAGGTCACTCATAAGTTTATTACCGCCATCTTTCAACAACTTGGCAGAAATCATAAAGGCCTGGATATCAGCTTGAGGATCGGATTTTGTCTGTCCTTCAAGTTCACGATAATAGGTATCTAAGGCTGCAATTTCATCTTTGATATCTTCTTCAAACTGCTTAAGGATGTCCTTGGCCTCACCTACCCTCTTTTTGGCCTTTAATATTGCCTGCTTAATCCTTGAATCCTGTTTTTCATAGTCTTCCCTGATGAGTTCTAAAACTTCATCCTTTCCCAAAAGGATTGCTGCCCTTTCAAACTCATTTGCATAACACATGGGAAGAGGCGGTGTTTTGCTTGACACGAGATTGTGAAGAGAAATCCTTGCTACTTCACAAATGTCTTTAAGCGCCTCTTTCCAAGTAGGTTTTTTTACAAATTGTTTTACTACAGTGTTCCCCTGGGTGATGCCTCTAGCCATAAAAAATCACTCCTTTAAACTACTCCAAAACTGTCTATGAAAAATTAAGACGTCTGTTAACTCTTTGGATTTTATATCGGATTTTTTGAGCCTTTTTGAAATTTTTTCTTGATTTTTGTCAAAATTTTCAGAAATTGCTGTTATTACACTGACAACACCCTCTTTAAGACCAGTAAGGTTGTAACCACCTTCCAGACAGAAAAGTATTCGACCATCACAAACATCCCTTGCTATTTGAGACAATTTCCAGGAAAGATATAAAAAACCATCCTTTGTCACATTCATTCCACCTAAGGGATCATCCTTGTAAATGTCAAAGCCTGCTGAAACAAGAATGAATTCTGGCCTGTATTCCAGTGCAATAGGTTCTAAAAGAAGATTAAAAATAGCAGCAAAACCAATGTCTCCAACACCTGGTGAAAGGGGGCAGTTGACAGTAAAACCCTCGCCCTTTCCTGACCCGGCCTCCCTGATGGCACCAGTTCCTGGATAATAGGGGTATTGATGGGTAGAAAAATAAAGGACATCGCTTCTATCATAAAAACTGTGCTGGGTACCATTTCCATGGTGAAGGTCCCAATCCACTATCAGCACCCTTTTACAGCCCTTTTTATTGATCAGGTAATGGGCCCCAAGTGCAACATTATTAAAGAGACAAAAGCCCATGGCTCTATCCCTTTCGGCATGGTGTCCAGGCGGTCTTACAAGAGCAAAACCGTTTCTATAACTTCCAGAAAAAATTGCATCTATAGCCTCAAATACGCCTCCAACTGCAAAACAGGCCGCCTCCCATGATCTTTCAGAAGTTGCAGTATCTGGATCTAGTTGATAGTGGGAAAGCCCCTTTGTTACCTCTATTCGCTCTACATAAGAGCCATCGTGATTCCATAAGAGCTCGTCCTTTTTGGCCAATCGAGGTTTAATTACCTCAAAGAATCCCTTTAAATCCTTGTCATTTAATCGTTCATAAATGGCAATCAGACGGTTGGGAGACTCTGGATGTCCGAATCCCGGGTCGTGTTCTAAAAAAATCTTATCTTTTACTATCAAGGTAGGCACTTTTTGCATCGACAATATCCTCTCATAAATGCGTCTTCTCTTTTATAAAAGATAACTCTGTTCCTCTTTGAAGTCTTTTTACCCAAGGGGCACCAGGGTCTGTGAAACCTCAAAGACCTCTTATTTCCAATATAATAGGGCTCCCTTGTTGTAAAATTTATCTTCCAAATGCCTCTTTTATTTAAAATTGCACTTTTTTGTGCGCTTAAAAGCCTTCTTGCAAACTTGTCGGGCCTTTCGAAAAAACAGACATGGGCATAGCCCTTTCTAACAAGGATTTCGCTTACAAGCTTTCCGTTAAGTAAAAAACAATGGGCCAGCACCCTTCCAAACCTATCATAGGGCTTTACACTGGAAGGGAGTATTTCAATTACCCTGCCTTTTACAAGGAGTTCGTTTAGCCTTTTTGCCTCAATTCCTAATGGCTCGCCACCCTTCCCTTTATGTGGGATCTCTGGCGCATTTATCTCAAGATATCTAACCTTGCGCCCATCGGTTAAGACTATTGTATCTCCATCTATGACATATTTGCAGATTACCCTTTGTCTGTGAAAGGCGTAAACATTAGTATAAAAGGAAAGCTGAATCGATAGAAAAAAGAGAAGAAAAAAAGAAGACCTTTTTATGACCACCGAATACATTATTAACTGCCTTTATAAAAGGTCCCTTCCTGTTATCCTTTTATATGCCTCCAGATAGCGCTTTCTAGTTTTTTCTATTATTTCATCCGGAAGCTTGGGGGCAGGTGGCCTTTTATCCCAATTAATGAATTCCAGATAATCTCTAACAAATTGTTTGTCAAAGCTTGGTTGTGCCCCTCCAGGGCGATATTCATCAAGGGGCCAAAACCTTGATGAATCAGGGGTCAGCACCTCATCTATAAGGCAAAGTTCATCTTCAATAAAACCAAACTCGAATTTGGTATCGGCAATGATTATTCCTCTTGATAAAGCATATTCTGAAGCCTCTTTATAAAGGGCGATACTTATATCCCTTACCCTTTCTGCAATATCATGGCCTACAATCTCACATGCCTTTTCAAAGTCTATATTTTCGTCATGCTCACCTACCTCTGCCTTGGTTGAAGGAGTAAATATTGGCTCTGGAAGTTTGTCAGACTCTTTCAGGCCTTCGGGAAGCTTTATTCCACAAACCGCTCCAGTCCTTTGATAATCTTTCCATCCTGAACCTGAAATGTATCCCCTTACAATGCACTCAATGGCAAGGGGTTTCGCCTTTTTAACAAGAACACTTCTTTGATAAAGTATATCTTGATATTTCTTCAAACCTTCAGGAAACCTTTCTACATCCCACTCAATGAGATGGTTTGGAACTATGTGTTTAAGTTTATCAAACCAGAAAAGGGATAGTTGAGTCAAAACTCTGCCTTTATCTGGTATGGGCTCATTAAAGACCACATCAAAGGCAGAAAGTCTGTCAGTTGCAATCATCAAAATTGAACCGTTAACCTCATAAAGATCACGAACCTTTCCCCTGTTGATTAGCTTTAACTCCGGAAGATCTGTCTCAAAAACCGTCATATTGCCTCCTTTAAAAAATGAAAAATGCTTTTCACAAAAAGAATCAGGCTCTCCCATCAGACCATCAAGAATATATACGACCCACCTGTTATAAAAATCAGAAACGATATGGCAACAAGCCTCCATTTGGCAATAAGGCCTTCAAACTCGTCAAAGGCCATTTGTAAGAGCACATATTCGCAGGCAATGATCGCACTTGCTATAATAAATGAATTCATTGCAGGAAAAAACCAGGACGGGATTTTAAAGGTTAAGAAATTTAAAAAGTCTAGGGAAAACTGCCTTGCAATTGTGGGGAAAAAATAGGGTGCATTACGGACTGCATAGTCTAACCTATAGGCCAATTCACCTGCAAAGGCCATTGGAACAAAAATTGGTACCATTGGAGAAAACTTTCCAAAAAGTTCATCTTCAGTAATACCAAAAAATCGGGCCCCAAGCTTTATCATGAAATGAACATAAAAAAAACCAATGGTCAAAAGCCCTGAATAGGCAAGCATTGTATAGAGGCTCCCATTAGCTACCGTCATGGCATAGGAACTTTCTTCAAAAAAACGGACAAGTTGAGAGCCCATCAAAAAGGGAATTATATAGGAACAGGTAATAAAACGTCCCTTATTTACTAAAAGCTCTTTAAAGGGGCTTCTTATATTGAGCATTGGAGAATTTTTATCACAAAGGGCAAGACAGTGACCACAAATAAGACAATCCAGATTATTTCGAACACTAAAGGCACCCAGAAAGACAGGGCATCCAGAGCGTCCGTCTATACCCCTTTTACATGCAAAGCTTTTACATCCTTTACACTTTTCCAAATCAGGACGGAATTCTAGCATTGAAATGGTTGAACC
>WFZZ01000062.1 GCA_015489315.1 Deltaproteobacteria bacterium
AGCGACGACTATTTCTGGGGGCCTTACCTGCAGTGGGCAGAGAATCGAAGGTTTGCCAATCAATCCTTCGACTGGCTGGTGCCAGGAGACCTTGCATGGCTCGCTCTGTCAACGAGGACGGGCGAAATTCCCACTGGGTCGCCTGGAGATGCCATATACATGAAATTCGTCACCGAAGGTCTGCAATGTGGAGACTTCTATGGTGATATAAGTGTTGCAAACGATGATCCAGACGAAAATCCATCCAGGATACCCATTCACATTTCTGTAAGAGAATTGGCAGACTACAACACTAGTGAATATGTAGATGGCCTAGATCTCCATCAATTTATTATGTTTTGGAACCTTATGGATATAAAGGCAGATCTCAATCTGGATGGATATGTCAGTAAAATCGATGTGGTCACATTTGCGCGCAAGTTTGGGAGAAGTTCTTGCCAGTAATGATGACTCTGACCTGTAAGGAGGTATAAAAGTTATGAAGACATTTATTGTCGATTATTTTGGGAAACTTCTTGCAAGATTTGACACAAATGCCATCATCTACGCTAATGATGTTTCTGGTATTGCTAAAAACCAAACGAGAATCAGATTGCCATATTGGACGTTATGGATAAAAAGGTCTTTGTGATGGAGCTACCGGTGCCCTCCAGGCTGAGGTCCACATCCACCCGTGCTGGAGACCTGGACAAAGACGGCGACGTGGACGGGCTTGACCTCGGTGTCTTCTCCACCGATTTCGGTGTGGCTGCCTGTACGGATGAGTTCCCGTCGTGGTCGGGACATTGAATAACCTCAGCCGCTGATATTGTTTAGTTATGCCCAGTCCTGGGCAAAAAGGCTTCGGCGAGATGGGAGCTAGAAAATTGACCGAAAGGAGGAAGAAAATGGAAGGGGTTATAATGAAATTTGGGTGACAATATTTAGTGGAGAGAAATAAATGGGCGATTTGCCGTCCTTTTTACTTTTCAAATTAGATTCTTAGAAAGGAGTAAGAGATATGAAAAGATTTTTTTATATGTTGGCGCTTTTGTCAGTTTTGTTATGGCCTGTTTATAGCAATGCAGATCTGGTGAGCACATTTGATAGTGGAGCTGAGGGTTGGACTGTCACTGGAGATGTACATCCAATTGAGTGGGAAAGTTCAGGGGGGAACCCAGGCGGTTATATTAAAGCAGTAGATGATGCAACTGGCCAGTGGTGGTTTTTTGCTTCTCCATCGACGTGGCAAGGGGACTGGACCCAGTATATAAATGGAACGCTCAGCTTTGATTTAACGCTGATACAGCATTATGGTAACTGGGATAATAATCAGGATGCTGTAAGGATTTATTACGGTTCCAATCAAGCACAGGATTTTTATGCGTGGGGAAAGAACATAATTAATTATCCGGCACAGTATCCTTCGTGGTCTAGTTATGAGATAACTATTGACAGCACTACGTTTACCAATCCCGATGGGACTCCGATAGATGCTGCGACATTCAATTCAAACATGAGTCATGTAACAAAATTGTGGATCAGAGGAGAATATATAAGTGGAGGTGACACAGAAGGCCTGGATAATGTGCAAGTAAGAGCGGTCCCTATTCCAGGCGCCGTCTGGCTTCTGGGCTCTGGATTGATCGGCTTGGTTGTCGCAAACAAAAAGCGCATCCTTTAATGCGTGCTAACTGAGTTAGAGTGATATCATAGAAAAGTAAATAGAAAAGGCTGTATGAACTAAAAGTGTGCCTCGACTATTCAAGTAGAATACCATCTGAAGTTTTAAAAAATTGTTAAGAGAAATGATAGAGGGGGAAGAAGCTGCCTCTTCCCCCTCTTGGAGCCATTTCAGACCAGAGTTAATAGTAAAAGCAAGGCCGGACTTTTTCCAATTTTCCAGACTTTTGGAAAAAGAAGTCCAATTTTTTGGATTTTTTCTGTTAGACATCTGATTGACATTGAGTGGTGTTATCTCATAACTTCTCATAATAAAGTGATTTTTTAAAAATAAACCTGTTAATTCCAATATAGGCATAAAAAATGCATAATCGATCTATATTTTTCTTTGTGAGGGGGCAAGGTATAGATCTTAACCTCCATTTTTCGGCACTAAAAAGGGCAAGGGCGTGGGGGGCTCACACAATGTCATACAACTCCTTTAAGTCTTTCGGTGTTTTTCTCAT
>WFZZ01000063.1 GCA_015489315.1 Deltaproteobacteria bacterium
ACTTTATCAAGCTATTAATACAGCAGGAAAAATATAATAAATTAAAAAAGGAAATCCAATCAAGAAGAAAAGAAATAGAACATGGTGAAGTTCTTACACACCATGAGATATGGACCAATTTAGATGTTTAAACTCATCTATGCTAAAAGCGTGGCAAAAGACCTTTTTGATGTGAATTGGAAAAAGAAAGAGATATACGTTTTGAAAATCGGACACAGGAAAAATGTTTATTAAAAGAACTCCCAAGAAACCCATTATCTCATTTTCCAGTTAGCTGTTTTTCAAAATAAGAACCGAGGAGAAACTGACCTTACTGAAGGGAAAAGGATCATGAAAAAAGTAAAATGCTCCATCTGTCACAGTAAAAGGGCAAAGAGGAAATGTATAAAAAATGACTCAATGATTTGCCCCGTTTGTTGTGCAAACACCAGGGAAGAGAGGAGTTGTGCAAAATGTCCACACTTTAAAGCAGCCCAAAATTACAATCAGTCCAAAACAGGCAAGAAAAAGCATTTTATGATTGTAATTGATGAAGAGGTTGAAAAGGCAGTTGATGAAGCCTTGATATTAGTGGACAAGGGTGAAATCGAGGCAGGCAAAAAACGCCTCCATAAACTATATTGCGATCATCCTCAAAATCACGTGGTGAACTATGGATTGGGGGTTGCGTATGCCGTTGAAGGTAATGACGAAAAGGCAATACACTATTTCAAAAAGGCAGTAGAAATTTTCCCATATTTTGTTGAAGCCTATTTTAATTTGGCAATGGTGTATAAAAAGAAATTAGACCTTAAGAATACAGTGCTTTACTTAACCAAGGTTTGTAAATACGGAGATAGCAGGGATGAAATTACCCGGAATGCAAGGGATTTTCTGGAGGATATCGAGGAACACATTTATAACTCGTGCAACGTCAGTCTAGATAGATTTTTTGAAGGACAGGAGTTGTTTGAAAAATCGTACAATGAAATGGTGGAAAAAAAGTGGGAGCTTGCCAAAGAGGGATTTAAGGAAGTATTAAGGATTATTCCAAATCACGTTCAAAGTTTAGGCAATCTAGGCATATGCTATGGATACCTGGGTGAAAAAAGAAAGGCCTTAAAAATCCTGGAAAAAGCACTATCTATAGACCCGTACTATGAGCCGGCAATAATTAATAAAAGGTATATTGAATTACTCAATGAAGGAGAGCAAATTACTGATTTAGAAATAGCATCGGTTGAATATTACAAAGAAATATTAAACAGAAAATGAAGGCCCCTTAGATTAGAGGGGTGCCAGCACTGGCATAGAGGCCTTGAAAGGTGAGGTGGGCGCGTTTAATCACTCTATTTGGCGTAATTATGATTTCAGGCCGCCCAATCCGCGAGATATTGAGTGAAATCATTTCCTGGAATGATGCGTTTGAAGCAAATAATGTATAACGAACAAGGTTAGTTTGTGAGGGCGAGCGTAAGCGAGCGAGCCACCATCTGAACCGTTTCCTGGAACAGGTCGCTGCACCGGACCGCTATTCCGCTGCACCCTTCGTGCTTGTTGGATACCGGCTGGAGCTTTAAGGGTTAAATGAAGACAACCCAATACCTTAAATACACCAGGAAACGACCCGATCGGGCACAGATCAAGGAAGAATGGATAAGGTACATAACGCCTTTTTTGATAGGTCCTTTAAGGGGGATTAAAAGATGAAAGTCAAATATTTCCCAGATACCGATACGGCATTGATAGAGTTTACCGACAGGGAAGTCCATGAGACAAAAGAGATCAGCGAGGACATCTATATTGACCTGGATGAACAGGGAAGTCTCGTAAACATGACCATTGAGCATGCAAGGGCCAGGGCGGGACTTCCCGAATTTTCATACCAAGAAATGGTTCCTTCCCTGGAAGAAAAGGCCGAAAAGGCCGCCTGACATGAAAAAAACGGGCCAGTACCTGGGAACAGAGATAAACGGGAAGTGGTGGAAACGGTATTCAAAAAACAGGCTCTTGGCCCGGGGAAACGGCACGTTTTGGCACGATGACCAGGCCTTTTACTTTCTGAGATATCTTACCAAAAAGCCCATTACTATCCCCTTCAAGGATATTGTAGAATTCAAAACCGGCAAGTGGCATGCAGGAAGATGGTGTTTCGGGTACCCGATTTTAAAAATCATATGGCTCAGAGACGGACTTAAACTGAGTTCGGGTTTCTTTATATCGAAAAACAACGACGATTTGG
>WFZZ01000064.1 GCA_015489315.1 Deltaproteobacteria bacterium
ATATTTTTTTTCGTGCTACAAATAAAAATTTTATTTCTTTTCGAAAGAAATTTTTTGATTTATTATTTATTTTAATGTTAGTGGATCTTCTTTTTAAAAATATTGCTTACCAGTTCTTTGCACCTAAAAGCCTTTTAAAAAACAAATATCAATCCTTTAAAAAGATACTTAGGGCTGACAGGGAAGCTCACATTCATTTGGCCCTATTGGAAGAGACCTACTACAACGAAAAGGAGGTAGATTGCTATTTTATAGAAGACCTCTATGAAGAACTTTCAAAATCAGTTCTTAAGATGGTAAACGGTCTTATTGAAATTTCACCAGTAAGATATTCTGTCCTAAGGGAATATTACAAAAAAATCGATTTTTACTGCCGCTTTCTTCTTTCTGCCAAATATCTTGATACTGGCCCTCCCTATGTATTTGGACCAAAGGAAAAGGCAAAGGAAAAGGAAAACATTTTATTAAACCTTCTGGGAGGCAAAGGTTATCATCTCTTTTTAGTTGCCAAAAGGCTTTCTCTGCCAGTCCCCCATTTCTTTATCGTTACAACCAATGGCTTTTTCGCTTTCTTGGAGGAAAATAATTTAATCCCGATTATAAAGGAAAGCCTCTCAAAGATAGATGTAAAGAATCCAAGGAAAGTAGACGAAACATGTAGTTATCTGGAGAAACATTTAATTAATGCAAAAATCCCTAGGGCGTTGAGGGATGACATAGAAGTGGCAATCTCCAGATATTTTGGTGGAAATTCAGACATAAAGTTTTCTGTAAGAAGTAGCGCAGTCTCTGAAGATAGTGAGAACACCTTTGCTGGCCAATACCTTACCCTTTTGGGAGTTCAAAAAAATGATGTCTTAAACGCCTATAAAAGGATTCTTATGAGCAAGTATCATCCAAATGCGGTCTTTTATAGAATAAAAAAGGGATTTTGTGACCTTGAGACCCCAATGGCTGTAATCATCCAGGAAATGATAGAGCCAGAGGTGGCAGGGGTGGCATACTCTTCCAGTCCCTTTAAAGCAGAAAAGGATGATGCCATTTATATCTATCCTGCAATGGGAAGGGGAGAACAGGTTGTTTCCGGTTCAGTTTCTCCAAATGAGATAAGGATTGACAAAAAGGAAAAACGTATTTCAGGGCCAGGAAAAGGAATCCTTTCAAAAAAGCACACCTATAAGCTTTTTGAATGGGCCTTAAAACTTGAAGGTCTTTTAGATGAAAAGGTGGATTTGGAATGGTGTATTGACAAGAAGGGATCACTATTCCTCTTACAGGCCCGTCCTCTAATAATAAAAGAAGAAAGGGAAATAAACCAACACCTTGATACAGAAGGATTAAAATTGCTTCTAAAGGGAGGGCAAACCGCATCCAGGGGAATTTCAAGCGGGAAGGTTCATTTAGTAAGGGATAGAGAGGAACTTTTATCTACACCAGAAGGGGCCATACTTGTCGCAAGGTCCATTCCCCCGGAATATGTTGTAGTCTTTGAAAGATTAAATGGGATTTTGAGTGAAAAGGGAAGTAGTGCAAGCCACAGTGCATCTGTTGCCAGAGAGCTCAAAATACCCTTTATCTGCGGCCTAGAAGGGGTTACAAAGGCCCTTAAAGAAGGCCAGGGAATAACCATTGATGCAAATAAGTGTGAAGTCTTTTTGGGTAGAAGAAGGGTATCTCAAAAATCCTTTAGAGAAGACAAAGAGCCTTCAAGTCCAAGACAAAATCTTTTAAAACAATTACTTAAACTATCGTGTCAACTATCCTTAAAGGACCCAACACATAAGGACTTTAGGCCTGAAGGATGCCGCTCCCTTCACGACATTATCCGTTTTGTTCATGAAACCGCCATGAAGGAAATGTTTTCTTTGGGACAAAAAGGGGGTGGTAAGAGAGGAACAAGAATCCTCGAAAGCGAACTTCCACTTGTATTTTACGTGATGGATGTGGGAGGTGGTCTAGTACCAGAAAGCGCAGAAAATGAGAGAATAAAGGAAGAACAGATTTCCTCCTTTCCCATGTTATTTTTCTTAAAAGGACTTAAGCATCCCTCTATAGACTGGTCAAGGACAGAACACTTTGCTTGGGGTGAATTCGACAGTGTGATGCTTGCCGGAGGAGTAATGACCAAGGACTCCTTTTCCCTTGCTAGCTATGCAATACTTGCACAAGATTATATGAATCTTAATATCAGATTTGGTTATCACTTTGTGCAGATAGATGCCCATTACACAGAAGAAAAGGAGTCTAACTACATATTTTTTAGATTTTCTGGAGGTGGAGGAGACCCTTCTGGACGCATAAAAAGGGCGCGCTTTTTAGTGGAAGTTCTAAAGGGCCTTGGTTTTGACGCATCTAATACGGGAGATCTTGTTGATGCAAGGATAAATGACATCTCTAAATCAGAAATGGCTAAAATATTGGAAGAGGTGGGACGCCTTGTTGGCGCTACCCGTTTGATGGATATGTACTTGACACATGAGGAAGATCCAAGAAGACTTGCCAAGGAATTCTTGCAAGGAAAATCAGATTTCTTAAAAACATAGACTGAGGTAGTTAAAATTTATGTCCACATATGAGCTTGCATGGATTACCCCAAACCTGGCCGTGGGACACGCCCCCATGTCCTATGAGGAGCTTGATGAAATCAAAAGACAGGGTATTACTGCCATAGTCAATCTCTGTGGAGAATATTGCGACCTTCACGAAATTGAGGAAAAGGCTGGATTTGACGTCTATTATCTCCCAATACCTGATGAACATGCCCCTGATCTTGAAAGCATGGAAAAGGCCCTTGACTGGCTTGATGAAGCAATCTTTTTGGGCAAAAAGGTGCTAGTCCACTGTAAACACGGAATAGGCCGGACAGGCACCTTTGTAACTGCTTATCTAATAAGAAAGGGACTAGGCTATAAAAAGGCAAATGAAAAACTAAAAGGCACAAGGGCCGAATCAAGCTCATGGAGCCAATGGAGATTGTTAAAAAAGTATGAAAAGAAGGAACGCCCCCTTACCATAAGGGAACCAAGCCTAGAAAATAGAGAGCATGTTGACCTTTCAGTATATTTTTCAAAATACGAACAGGTCATGGATGCAGCAGAGAGTCTTATTATAAATAAAAAAAGGCTATGCGGAAAAGAGGAATTCAGATGCTGCCATGAATATTTTGAGCTCACCTTTCTTGAAAGCCTTTATATCCATTCTTATCTAAATACAAAGATTAGGATAGAAGAGCGTCACAATCTCGTGGAAAAGGCAAATAGGATATTATCTCAAATAAAAAACATAGAAAAAGACACTTCAGATAAAAATGCTTTTTTGGCCAAATATGAAAAATTGGAAATATCTTGTCCCCTTTTAGAAAAGGAATGTAAAATTTTTGAAATTAGACCATTTCATTGCCGGATTTCTGGTCAAAATATCCCTGAAAAAAGACTGACTCCATTAAAGGAAGTCCTATTTGAAGTCTCAAGAATGCTCTTTTTCGCCCTTTCAGGCAAATTCCTTGAAAGGGGGAAGTTAGAATTTTCAATGGCTCAGGTGGTATCTGGCAGATTCATGGAAGAATACTTCCGCTACGCCGCAAAAACCGATTCTAAGGAAATATCACTTTAGTTGTAAAGAAAAAAATAATGAATCAAGACCTTAAGACAAACTATAGGATTTTTGCCGTCTGTGTTCCAGGGTTGGAAGATGTATTAGAAAGTGAGCTTTCCCATTTAGGAATCATGGGAAAAAAAACTGCAGGTGGAGTTGAATTCAAGGGAGACCTCTTAACCATCTACAGTGTAAACCTCTGGTTAAGGACGGCCGCAAGAATTCTTGTGAGGATAGGAAGTTTTTATTTAAAGGACCTTAAAAAGGCAGTTGAGAGATTCGAAAGATACCCTTGGGAAATTTATTTAGGTAAGGCAAAAAGAATTAGGATAAGGGCCAGTTGCCATAAGTCCAGAATATACCATAGTAAGGCCATCTCAGAACGACTTCTAAAGGGAATTGAGAAAAGGCTTGGAAGACAAATGGTTCTTTCCAGTGAGGACAATGAAACTTCACCGCTGGTTTTTATTAGACTCTTTAAAGATAGATGTATATTAAGTGTGGATAGTTCAGGAAGACACCTTCATAAAAGGGGAATTAAGCCCTTTAGCGTGACTGCTCCTTTAAGGGAAAATCTTGCAGCGGCAATGCTTTTGGCTTCAGGCTATGATGGCTCTTTGCCACTAATGGACCCTTTTTGTGGTTCCGCCACCATACCAATTGAGGCAGCTCTTATTGCTGCAAGAATTCCACCAGGTCTTAAAAGACGGTTTGGATTTATGGAATGGTCAAATTTTGACAAAAGTCTTTGGAGTGAAATTCTCATCCGATCAGAACAGTTTAAAAGGCCTATTAAAAGCCCAATAGTAGGTATTGATAAATCAGAAGGGGCTATAAATGCTGCCATTCAAAATCTGAAAAAGGCAGGTCTTCAAGATGATATAGGACTGTTTCATTCAGATTTTCTTGATTTTAAAGCTTCCCCTTCCCTTTTCTCATCAAAAAAAGGATATATTGTAACAAATCCCCCTTATGGAAAAAGAGTTAAAGAAAACTATGGTCTTCTGGAATTTTATTCAAGGTTATCTCAAAAAATAAAAAATGACTTTAAGACCTGGGAGCTTGTGCTTATCTTACCAAAAGAATATCCTTCTTTAAAAAAGACCTTATCAATGCCTTTTAAAAGAATCACAACATTTTCAAATGGTGGAATAAAGGTAGAATTATTAAGAAACACCATTTAAAAAAACAATAATGGTCTTTAACATTAAAGAAAAGATAATACCTGAAGGCCTCCTTGAGGCATGGAATGAAATCAAACAACCAAGTGTAATTCATAGTGCAGACCTTTGTCTTAGGGCCAATGAAGCCTTTCTCGAGCTTTTTCAAATTGGACGGCCAGAAGGCCTTTTTGGGAAGTTCATGGCTGAATTCATTTCCCCCTGGACCTCTTACCACCTGCGCCTTGGTGTAAGACAGGCCCTTGGGAGAAAAATGGATGGAACAAATTTTGACGCAGAAGTGATCACATGCCCTATTCATCAAGGGACAGAGGGCATGATATATCAGACTATTATAAAGGACATATCCCAGATGAGACTTTGGGAAGACAGGATGCTTCAATCTGAAAGGCTTACAGCCATGGGCAAGCTTGCAGGAGAAATTGCCCATGAGATAAATAACCCTCTTGGAGGTATCCTGTTGTATGCAAATCTAATAAAAGAGGACCTTCCTCAAGGTGATAAGTCTTACCTTAATCTTCAAAAAATTATTAAACTTGCCACCAAATGTAGAATTATAGCAAAGGGGCTTTTGAACTTCGGGAGATCGTCTTCAAGGACCTATGCCCCTGTTGATTTAAATTTGGTAATTAAGGAAATGTTTTCACTCATTGAAGACCATAAGCTTTTTGCAGAGGTCTTAACTGTATTCAATCTGGAAGAAGACCTTCCACACCTTATGGGAGATAAAAGCCAGATTGAACAGGTAATTATCAATCTAATGATAAATGCAGCAGAGGCCATGGAAGGCTCTGGCAAACTTAATGTAACAACAAGGAGTATTGACACAAATTCAGTGGTTGAGCTTTTAATTGATGATTCTGGTCCGGGGATACCAAAGGATTTAAGAGTAAAAATTTTTGAGCCCTTTTTTACCACTAAGAACCATAGAGGCGGGACAGGTCTAGGACTCTCCATTACACATGGAATTGTGCAAAGACACGGTGGAAATATAATAGTAGAAAAGAGCCCTCTTGGAGGGGCAAGATTTAGAATTACTTTACCCCTTGAAAATACGGTAGGTCACTAGTCCATGAAAGAGTCCATTTTGATAGTAGATGATGACGTTGCCATAAGGGATGGGTGTGCCCAAGTCCTTTTAAAAAGTGGATATGACATAAAAGAGAGTGAAAACGGAAAAGATGGACTTGAAAAGATAGAAAGCTATGATTTTGATCTTTTATTAATAGATCTCAAGCTTCCAGATATCAATGGCCTTGACTTGATAAGACAGGTGAGAGAAAGGGATATCTCTGTTCCAATAGTAGTGATTACAGGGTATGGAACCATACAAAATGCAGTGGAAGCAATGAGGCTAGGAGCCAATGACTTTTTGCCAAAGCCCTTTGAGCCAGATGAGCTAAGACTTGTTGTAAAAAGAAATCTCACTGCCAGACGACTTGCCCTTGAAAATCTCTATCTTAAGGAAGAGCTCAAGAAAAAAGAGGGCGAGAAAAAAATAATAGGTAAAAGCCCTCAAATGAAGGCCCTTTTCAACCAGATAAAAAGGGTCGCTGCAACTGATAGTACTGTCCTTATAACAGGAGAAAGTGGAACTGGTAAGGGCCTGATTGCCAGATACATTCATGATCACAGTAATAGAAGAGACTTTCCATTTATTTCAGTTGATTGTTCAACCCTTGTCCCTACCCTTTTTGAAAGCGAACTTTTTGGCCATGTAAAAGGAGCCTTTACTGGAGCCGAATCAAACAAAATTGGCAAATTTGAACTGGCAAATGGCGGAACCCTTTTTCTGGATGAGATTGGGAACGTAAATCTTGAGCTTCAGGCAAAACTTCTTAAGGCAGTTGAAGAAAAGGAGATAAGCAGAGTCGGCAGTCACAGGGTAACAAGGGTTGATGTAAGAATCATAGCAGCCACCAACAAGGACCTTAGAAGCGAGGTTGAAAGGGGAAAATTCAGGGAAGACCTTTTTTTCAGGCTCAATGTCCTGGCCCTTAGAACACCACCTCTAAGGGAACGAAAAGGGGATGTCTCCGAACTTGTAAAATATTTTTTGGATATTTTCGGGAAAAAATATTCACGGCCTGGCATAACTGTTACCCCAGAGGTCCTTTCCATATTTGAACGTTACAGATGGCCAGGAAATGTCAGAGAACTAGAAAACATCATTGAAAGGCTGGTAATTTTTTCCACCGACAAGGTAATTGATCCGGAAGACCTTGAACTTGCTGGTGTAAAAATTGGCGATAGGATAAAAACCAAAAGCCCATCAGTTGATTTGGAACACAAATTAAAGGAAGAGGCCAGCTTAAGTCTTGAAGAGGTCGAGAAGAGACATATTTTAAGGGTCTTGAAAATTACAGAGGGAAACAGGAGTGAAGCAGCTCGCATTCTTGGAATAGACAGA
Organism: Deltaproteobacteria bacterium; assembly: GCA_015489315.1. GTDB lineage: Bacteria > Desulfobacterota > Dissulfuribacteria > Dissulfuribacterales > QOAL01 > JAADCZ01. The sequence goes on from WFZZ01000064.1 coordinate 7,186, forward strand.
AAGACCCTTCGGAAAAAACTTCAAAAATGGGGAATAAATTAGCCATTGATGTTTGCGTTGTAAGTTATAACTCCCATGACGAGCTTAAGGAATGTCTTGAGAGCTTATTTTTAAAGGAAAGCCAAAATATTGGCCATGTCTTTGTAATTGAAAATGGCTCCAGTGGAATAAAAAAGGATATTAAAGAAAGATTTAGAAAATGCACCTTTATTGAGAATAAAAAAAATCTTGGATTTTCAAGGGCATGTAATATTGGAATAAAAATATCAATATCTCCTTATATATGTCTTTTAAACCCGGATACAGTCATTAAAAAAACTTTTTTTAGAAGGGCCATTTCTTTTTTTGAGAATAATCCAGAAATTGCAGTTATCGGCCCAAAAATAGTTGAAAAAGATGGCTCTATTCAACAATCTGCAAGAGGATTTCCAACATTACATACCGCATTTTTTGGAAGAAGATCCCTTTTTTCTAAACTTTTTCCCCAGAACCCTTTAAGCAAAAAAAACCTCTTGGCAACCAAGTCTTCATCACCCATTGAAGTTGATTGGGTTTCTGGAGCCTGTCTTTTGGCCAGACGAAAGGCAATAGATGAAATAGGGCTTATGGATGAAAGGTTTTTTATGTATTGGGAAGATTGTGACTGGTGCACAAGGTTCAAGAGGGCTGGATGGAAAATTATCTATCATCCAGGACTTGGGCCTGTCCTCCATATTACAGGAACATCAAGCAAGAAGGCAAAGATAAAAAGTATCTACTGGTTTCATAAAAGCGCCCTAAGTCTTTACAAGAAATACGATGAGAGTCCCCTTCATGTGGGAACCCTCATTGTCTTTTTAGGTGCAGTTATAAGGGGATTGTTTTTTACAGCCTTTTCACTTCTCCGTAAGGCCTAAAGCTCGACTATCTGAGGCCTCAACAAAATGACCAATTCCCTTTTATGAACGTATTTCTTTTCGCTTTTAAAAGCATATCCAATTACCGGGATATCACCAAGAATGGGAACCTTATTACCTGTTGTTCCCCTTTCTTCGTCAATTATACCGCCAATAACCAAAAGCTGCCCGCTTTTGACCCTTGCCATGGTTGTCATTTCCCTCAAGTTTACCTCTGGTAGATCAACTCTAGCATAACCAGTAAGAAAACTTCCAAATTCGGCCTTTTTCATATTTTCTGGATCAAGAAGTCTGCTGTTTACTGGCGTTAACTGCAGAATTATTTCATCATCTGCAGAAATATTTGCTATGACACCAAGGCCAATTCCCGAAAGTATATCTCGTGTTTCAATAGTATAGGAAGTTGTAGCAGCGCCGTTAGAATTGTTAACTACAGTTGTAACCTTATCAACATATCGAGTGGTTCTTCCTCCTGTAATCATAGCTGGCTGACCATTTAAAAGGGAAAGTTTTGGGTTAGAAAGAAGATTTACCTTACCAAATTCATTAAGAAAATTTACGACCAGATCAAAATTATCCCTAGTCATTGTAACACTTTCCAAAAATTTAATTCCGTCTGTGGGATAAATTTGGCCGTTTTTCCCAAAGGTCATATGAAAATTAAAATGTGAATCCTTTAAAAGGTCGCTCCAATCAATCCCTTTTGAGTCTGTGTCATCCAGTTGCACTTCCAATATTTTTGCCTCTATAACAACTTGACGACTTAAGACCTTTTTAAGATTGTCTATATAATCCTTAACCTTGGCCAAAATCGAACGTGGGGCAGTAACTGTAATTACACCAAGAGGTTTATCAATCGTGTAATAAAACCCTTCCCTGTTTCCAACGGCCTCATCCTGCCCCTGGGCAGTTTGAGTTTCCATTTGGCCACTAGCCTGATTTTGAGAAGATGGATTTGTTTGGTTAGGAGAACCCAAAAGTTCATTCATCCTTTGCTGAATACACCGATCTCTGGCATCTCTATCTGTATCCGATGGATATAACATCCTGCACTGGGCAAGGATGCGCCTTCTTTGCTGCTCAATGTCATTTGTTTCAGGTACGTTTATTGCTGCAAGATGAAGAATTTTACTTATATTCTGTTCAATAGTTTCCCAAAGGTCTATGTCGTCATCATTATGTTCAACAGCTAGTTCTCCTTGAAGTCCTGTATTCAATTCATTGGCAGTCCCTAAGAAATCTCCACCCACTGAAGTCCTATAACTACCTTTTAAAAAGGGACTAGGAATATAAAACCTTTGGGTATCTTTATACTTAACTACAATAGTATTGTTTTTAAATTCATAAAAATAATCTACTTGTCTTAAAACTTCATTTAATGCATCCCAAAAATTACTTTCGGGCTTTATGCTAACATTTACAAGGGCATCTTGATCTACATCGCTTGACCAGCTCACATTCATACCTTTTAAATCAGCAAGGGTTTTTATTACTGAATGTAGCGGTACCTTTCCATTCTTGGTACTGATCTTAGCCCCAACTATCATCTCAGGTCGATTTTCTTCCTTTTCAGAAAGCTTTACCTCCGAAAGGCTATAAGTGGGCTTCCATGTAATCTGTGGCTTAAAATTGGGATTGGTATTGGATCCGTTGATCCCTTTTGCAGTTATGTGATTAATTGGCTGGAATCCTGAAGTGTTTTGTTTTTTTTGTATTTCTTTTGGAGTTGAGGCCAACTTGTCTTTAGTTGCAGGACTTTCAACTGCATGTTGAGCACAACTTACCAAAAAAACAACAGTTAAAGACCATATTATTAAAAAAATCTTATTGGTCTTCATTTTCTATTACCTCCCATTTGGGGTTGGACCAATTTGACCCTGACTTAGTGCCCTAATACGTATCTGGGCAAACTGGACCATATCCTTTGAAATTCCCCGTCCTGATGTCAAAATTGTTCTATATTCCACTATGGCTTGTTTTGGTTTTGAAAGATATTCATAACATTGGGCTTTCAACATGATGACCTCTGGCTCCACTTGATACCTTGCTTCTATCCTATTGATAAGTCTTAGGGCCTGGCGATAATTCCCTTGTGAAAATAAAAACACTGCATAGTTCCAAAGAATGTCCTTAGTAGGCTTTCCAGCCATGGCCATTTCAAAATAATTTCTGGCATCTTCAAATCTTTCCATTTGTGCCAAAGCTATTGCAGCTATTCCTGCAGCCTCGCTCGATTTAGGATCAATTTTTAGAGCCTCTTTGGCATAATTGTATGCAGCAAGAAGGTCTCCGTGTTTTAACGCCATTGATGCCAACTTTTCATTTAACTTAAAACTGTCAGGCCAAAGTTTTGCTGCCTTTCTAAGGGTTTCATAGGCTCCAAGTTCATTACCATGTCTTTCCTGAGATGCTGCCTTCTTGATAAGTTCCTGGGCCTGGACTATTTGTTTCATGGGAGTTTTCGACCTTTTCAGAACCCCTTCCACTTGAATTTTTGTCTCAAAAACCTCATCTTTCATTAAAGTACCCTCTTTTTTAACTTCCAAAGGTTCTGCCTCGAGGCTTCCTGTGCCTGCTTTTTCTCCAGTCCATTCAACTGACTTGTTTTTGGGATAAATCATTATTGTATTATTGCGCTCTATACTGCTAAGACCTTTAAGACTCTTTATCACATCA
>WFZZ01000065.1 GCA_015489315.1 Deltaproteobacteria bacterium
TTTCAATTCACTTTACAAATTTTTTAAGCGATTTTGTGTCTTTTTTCGTAAAAAAGATTTTGACATCTTGTTACAATAGAGTTAAGAAAGTTCATTGAATTATTATTCATTATTTGTGGGGAGAGGGGCCAAGCCCCCAAATTTAAAATGCATCTTTATGCCACAATTTGTGGTAAACCAAAAAAGGCAGTGGATGGTTAGGGACTATGGAAAAATTTTACGGAATCTCTAGAGGTTTCAGGCCATGGTTTTTTAGTTTCTTGATCCTTTTTGTCATAGGTTTTTCTGTCGGTCCGGTATTGGCAGAAATTGATCTGCCCTATGGCAAACTTGATGTTACCAGTAGGACCCGTTACTGGGTTCAGTGGTCTAGGTCGCCAGATAAGTCAATGGTGCCAAATGATTCAAGCGACCAGGATTTTGAAGAACAACTTGGTGTCACTTGGGATTGGGCTGAGAAGGGTGTTACCTTCAACATGCTGGGTCGCTATAGAAAGGACCTTGACGGAACCCCGCAAGGCTCCATTTTTCAAGACTATATTGATGCATCTGGTTCCCAGAGGCAACGCATAGACCTTTATTATGGATACCTTGAATTTCAGGATGTAATTCCAAACTATGATATCCGAATTGGAAGACAATACGTCTTTAATGTTGACCAAAACATCCAATTAGACGGTGCATGGGTGCGAGGGGATAGGCCCTTTGGCCTTGACTGGTTGAGTTTTGAGGCCTTTGGTGGAATGCCTTCTCAACCATTTATTAATCTTAGAAAAGACGGTATTGGCGGCCTAAATCTTGAGTTTTATCCCATTAAGAATCTTGTCCTTCGTGCTGATACCACCTTTTATAAAGAAAATTCATGGGATTTGGAGGCAAACTGGCGCCCCTATGAAAACCTTCGTATGGATGCAGAAGGTGCATTTATTAACAATCATGCAAGATATGCCTATTTCAATGTGGTTGGTGATATTGTAAAGACAGGAACCACAATTAACTTTAAATATTATAGAAACTTTGAAAATGAACACGAATCAGACTTTATCTTTGACTGGCAATCTCCAGACAAGGATCTAGGGAAAGATATCAAGAGGCTTTATCTAGCAAGGGAGATGGCCTACAATCAATTTGATATATCCATCAGCCAGCAGGTGCCAACTCAAGAAGGCCTTGCTGTATTTTCAAGAATAAGCATCAGAAAGCTTGCTGATAGCAGTGACGAAGACCTTTATAACACTGATTTCATCAGTTGGACAGCCGGTATCAATGTAAATGAATGGTTAAATCTTGAAGGATTTCATCTGTCCTTAGGAATTACCAAGTGGTGGGAAAATAGAGATATCATTTATGAGGCCAACTCCATTTCCTTTTTTGCAGATCTTCGCCAGGAAATCTTCGATAGATGGGAAGTTTCTGGAGGCTATTATTTCAAGACTGAGGACGTAAACAGCCTGATAGAAAATGAGGCGGCAAATCACTACTATGGGGCAGTGAGATACAAATTTGATCCTGAAAAATGGGCAGAGATCAAATATGAATACGAGCGTGATGATTATTATAAAGAGTTTGGGATTAGTGATATAAATAGCCTTATGGCAACAGTTTACGTTCGCTTTTAAATAATAGAGGAGATTTAGGGGAATGGATATGAAGAGGACAAAAATAATAACCTTAATATTTGCTTTATTGGCTATTTTAGGATTTTCAGTCTCTGGGTGTAAAAAGGAGGAAGGCACCCTTAAGTTCAACCACAATTTGCACGTGGTCGAAAATGAAATGAAATGTGATGAATGTCATAAGGCCACAGAAACGGGCGGCATGGAAAATCCAGATATGGATAAATGTTCGGAGTGTCATGACATTGACCTGGATCATCCTTCTGATGATTGTCTCATGTGTCACAGTCTAAAAAGCTCTTTAAATGATTACACTGTGGAAGATGCAGTTCCGGAAAAGCCTAAGGGATATGTAGACTTGGTATTTACTCATGAAGCTCACGAGGATGTGGAATGTAATACTTGCCATAAAGGCATTAATAAGATGGAAAGCCTTTCAGAAATAGAATGGCCAGATATGTTTACTTGTAAAAAATGTCATAATGGAGAAGAGGCTCCCATCGATTGTGAGACATGCCATACCAAGGTAAGAAAGGAAATTCCACCTGAAACTCATCATGGCGATTGGGCAATGCAGCATGGCCCGGCAAGTCGTTTCGATAAATCTTGTGTATTTTGTCACGATAATCCAAAACGGTTCTGTAATGATTGTCATCAGACACATAAGCCCAAGGATCACATATTTAACTGGAAGACAACCCAGCATGGCCAAGACGCAACTCATGACAGGAGGCTTTGTGCCGTATGTCACCCAGCTTCCTATTGCTCTGACTGCCATAAGAGCCAGAAGCCCGTCTCACATGCAAGGGCAGACTGGATGGCATATACAAGGGAAAATGGTCATGCTGAGGCAGCAAAGCATAATTTCAGAAGTTGCGCTGTATGTCATAGCACAGCCGAATGTAGAGAATGTCATCAAAGTGTAATTCTGAGAAAATAGTTAAATGTGAAGAGACCCCTCTTTTTGGGAGGGATTAATAGGGAATTTTGGTAAAAATCTTAGGAGGTTTAGGAATGATCAGGAAAAAGGTGAAAATCACCAGGTTGTTGCAACCCTTTTTATTACTAGGGTTGCTGTTGTTGCCTGCGGTTGCCTTTTCGCATCCAGCAGTTCAACTGTTGGATAAAAATGGCAATCCAATTATCAACCAGCTAAGTTCTGCTGACACCATTACGGTTGCAAATGGAACTGTCTATAAAGCTGGTCCTGCCTACAGTCCAAAGAAAACCTGTGGAAAATGTCATGATTATCAGGCAATTACAAGGGCTTATCACTTCCGTGAAGGTGTAGGTCCAAGAGGCGAGAATTACAGCGATCATTGGAGTGATGAGCACAATGACGGAACCCTTTATAAATATCTTGCAAATGCCTATGGGCACTTGCTTAGTCCTGGACAGTATGGTGCATGGTGACCTCCCTCTTACCGCCAGTTGGCGGCTAAGAGGGAAAGAGGAAGTCTGAAGGATCCTTTTACCACTGAAGGGAAGCCATACTTTTTTGATTTCGGTATTGCAGGTGAAATGGGTGTCTGTTACTCCTGCCACCCAGGTGGAGGCCCTGCGGAGGGTATAGTTCAGGCAGATGGCACTGTTACCCCATATGACGATCCATCCCTTAGTCCAGTTCATACCTATGACAGGGACTTCTACGATTATAGCCCTAATATCACAACTCAGACCCTTTTAAGCCAAAAGTCTATTAGCGAGACTATGGCTGAAGTTGGCGCTCCAGAACGTCAAAATTGGAATAAAACTGGCGTTATGGAAGCGGATTGTATGATTTGTCATATCGATCCCGAAGGAGATGGTAGGTGGCGTGCCGCTGATGGTCTTCTCATTAAACCTTGGAGACCAAGGCTTATGATTTTTGCTGATAGAGATCAGAACGGCAGAATTACCAAATTGTCGCTTGGTATGCCTTTATATAATGGTCTTAAAAATGAAACTGCGTGGAATTATTCAGATCCAGCTCAGAGGTTTTCAAGGCCCACTAATATGTTTGCAATGGGCCAGTTGCCTCCTGATATTACTGGCGAGATGATGGACATGTGGACTAAGGGTCTTCAGCAGATAGAACAAAGCGGAAAATCTCTGCCCTACGCGTTTTATGCACCACCAGAAATCGTATCAAAGATTTGGGGGCCAAATGGTATAAAGGCAGAATATTGTGCCAATCCAAATGGTCCTGCCGATGAAATGCAAAGAATAATGAACACCCAGCAAGAAGTCGGGCAACTATTTAGCGGCTTTCTTAGCTATCTTAAAGGGAAGGGCATCCTTCCACCAGAGGCCACTATGGAAGACATGATGAGGGTGTTCTTCAATGACTTTATATATGGTTACAGGATAAAGATGGTAACGGGCAATTTTATGCCAATTCCTGTGCCTCTGAGGGCTTATGAAACTGGCAAATTTTATACAGATTGGGACAGCTCCTATGCCTCAGTAAGAGATTTCATGAGGGCACCTTTGATCGAAGGAGAAGGAATTCCATATTCTGGCCGAGTGGGTTCTGGATGGCAGGCAGCCATGTTTGCCATCGGAAAGGCCATGCAGGGTGACATGACCTATATGAAGCCCGATGGAAATCCTGATGTTTCCAAGGTATTTGAAGAAATTATGGCTGGCAAGCTTCCGGCCAATATTGCAGAAGGTATTAAACACGATTACTTGCCAAGCTTCTTTTATATGATGCCAACTGCTACTCTAATGGGTACTGATATTAATGGTGATAACTACCCATTAACCTACATACAGATAATTAGGACTGGAGCAGGATGGCAGGCAAAGGCCTATTATAATGTTGCCGATCTTGGAGACGGTTCAGTCCATCTCAATATCTTTGGTGGCCGTGAGGATCTAAATTCCTACAAATGGGTGAAGATCTGTGGTCAGTGCCATGTCATGACCAAAGATCACGGAAACTCAGAATGGGCCAAGGCAAGACTCTATAACCTTGGACTTCCTGCAGACTGGGTGAAAAACGGCCATTTTGTTAACTGGACTGATGATGAGGAAGCACCTGGTTATGACGTGCACATGTCGTCCAAGAAAATGGGTTGTGGAACCTGTCACTTGAGAGAAGTTGGAGATGTAGAATATCTCCATAACTTCCTTAAAGGTACAGACACAGCCCATATGGTCAGAAATGATCTTGATAACAATCCGAGGCCAAGGACTTGCGAATACTGCCATATCAATGGCGGTGACCCTGAGGCTCCAAATCCAAACAAGGCCCATGAGGAAAAATTTGGTGAAAATACTGGGCGTCACATGGCCTTAATCGAATGTGAGGCATGTCATGCTCCATACAGAAGAACTTGGAGATTCAGGGCCTTTGATGACACACTTGGGTATTACGGTAACTTCGATAACCGTTTTGGATTAAACATGCTTCCCGGTGGTGATGGTTCCATGATGGCATTTCCTGCTGAATATGCCCTTTCCCCGGTTTACGGAACCTCCCCTGGCTATGGAATACCACACTTCCAGATGTTATCTCAGCACATTGACGCAGACGGCTCTGGAAAGGTCATTCCAATGGACTTCGTAGTCCAGATGGTTGACTATTTCTGGCCAGATGGATCAGCTGATCCTGGAAAGATTGTTAATGGTATGCCCACTAACATGAAATTTGACTTCTGGCGCTATTTCTATAACTTGACCCTTGATACCTATAAGGCCATGGGTGTGCCAATAAATTATGATCCAAAATATGACAATGAGGTCTATCCACCACTTTATTATGCAAATATTAGAAACGGATATCCTCAGGTTACAATTGGTAACCCAATTACTATTCTGACCTGGGTTGATGTCAATCCTCAGCCAGACCATGATATGAGTGACATCGCCTACGGTGGTGCTAAGGTCCTTTATCTACGTGAGATAAATGCTGCCATTAAGGCCTTCTTCATGCCTACAAAGCTGGGAATGGTATCACCAATGGAAATGGCCATGATTCCACCAAACGATCCTACATGGGCTCAAAATCCTTACGTGGGCAAGATTATTCTTAAGGATAGTGGCTATGTAATCTTTGACCATACAGGTGATATGTATCCTGACCTTTGGTGGCCAGAAGATGTCAAGGCTATGCAAGAGGCCCTCGTAAAGGTCTTAAAGGCAGAGGGTGAAGAGAATCCTATGCCGGTTCTTTTTATGGCAGCACATTATTTCTCAGACTCTCACGGTATCCAGCCCGCAGAAAAGGCCCTGGGTGCTACAAGCTGTTATGATTGCCATGGCGATTATACCAAGGATCCTGGTGCACACAGAATCACTGACAGGATAATTACATATCTACCTTGGGCACCACCATGGTTTACTGAAGAAGGCCGTCTTTTGAAATACGATCCTGAGAATGTGCCGGCAGATGCACCCATCTGGATGAAGAGGGCAGGAATGGTGCCCAATAATCCAAACGGCTACTTTGTAGTAGATGGAGAGGTGGCTTACATCAAACCTATTCAGGCTGACGGAATGGCCGTTTTGGGTGCACCTGCATCTGAGGTCCTAGAACTTAGCAAGCATCATGCTGAGGAACTCTTCTACATGGTGGCTGAAGGCACTGTAAAGGGAAGCGAGATAGAAGAGATAGATGCATCCAAGCTCACTGAGGAAGAGAAAAATATGGAATTTGCTCGCCAGGTTGTAACAAGCCCATGGAACCAGAAGCTCTATTTCTATATTCCAGCTGAGCTAAAAGAGACAGGTGAAGTTGAAGAATGCGGATTCCAGCCAAGTGCGGAAAAGATATACTTGGATAACAAGGGAATGGCCGAAGGCTTTGTCGCAAAAGTTGGTTTTGCTAAAGGAAAGGGCATTGGCGAACCAATAATAATTAAGCTGCCCTACTCAGGAGCTAATCCGACTATCGTAACCATGGTGCCTGGAGATGTAAGCTTTAGACTTGACAGCTCAGCCCAAATCCTCGGCATGACCAGCGGTTATGTGACAGTTAAGGTCAATCATCCAGGAGAATTCGCAGCTGTTGATATGGATCTCCTTACAGCACCAAATGGCGAACAGTGGCAGGCTTGGATAAAGAAGTAGTGATTGTCTCAAAGAATAAAAATTAATTGAAAAAGGCGGGTCTTACCCGCCTTTTTCTTTTATTATTAGGCATGAATGGTGTACTGGGGATATAAAACAAATTTAACTTTCAGGTCTAGGATATTTTACTTGAATTAAAATCTATTCCCTAAGCAGCAGTTACCTGCAAAATCTTTTCATTTTTCCTGAAAAACTCCATTGCTACAGTCCTGGCTTCGTTCATATCCTTGCACCGCTGCACTGACATTGCGAGTCTATTACCAAACGCATAATTTTGGCTAAAATAGTGCGTAAATTCTTTTAGCCTTCCGATTTGCCGTTCTGGAGGAAAAAGTTTTTCAAGATACCTATAAAATCTGAAAAAGACATCGGGAAGGTAAATGTCACGGGGCCCTACGGAAGTTTCCTGTTTAATGAAGAGGGTATCCCTAATGGATTTAAATATCCAGGGTTTGATAGCAGCGCCCCTTCCTATCATTAGACCATCGGCTTTGGTAATTTCTAGTGCCTCCTTAGCTTCTTCCGGACCGAATATCCCACCATTTATAATTATTGGAATGTCTATGCCAAGAATTTCTTTGATATTGGGTAACTTTTTCCACCTAGGAGGGCGACAAAATGCCTCTTTTTCAAGACGACAATGCAGGTAAATGGCATCGAGCCCAACACCTTGTAAAAAATCACATTTTTCGGAAAGGGCCTTGAGATCAAATCTTTCTCCCAGTCTAATTTTAGCTGTGACTGGGAGCTCGGTCTTTTCCTTAATTTCTTTGATAATTCGCTCTAGCTCATTTTTCCTTTTTAAAAGTGCTCTACCACCACCCTTTTTTATTACCTTTGGAGCGCCGCAGCCAAGATTTATATCTATTAGGTCTGCACCCAATTTCTCGATTTTTTTTAAAGCCTCCTTCACATGCTTGGTACTATAGATGAGAAGCTGGTAGCTCAATGGATGTTCTCTTTCAGTGGTTATTAAATAAGGGGAAGTAACTGAATTTTCTGATGGTAGTCTTGCAGCTGAAAGCATCTCTGTGCTCAAAAGGCCGACTCCACCAAAATCGAGAATAAGTTGCCTAAGAGCGCTATGTGTCAGCCCAGCCATTGGTGCAAGAAACAAAGGAGGCGCTATGGTTAGCGGTCCTATTTTAACTTTTGTCCTTTTGACCATTAAGAAATTTTAAAGGGACTTATTGTTTTAAGAATTTTTTTAACAGAAAAAGGCCTAATAAGCTATTTCTCGTCACCCTGGGTGAATCGGTAACCAACTCCCGCATGTGTCAATATATATTTTGGATTTGCTGGATCTGGCTCTATTTTTTTTCTAAGCCTTCTTATGTGAACATCAAGGGCACGGCTCCATGGATAGACTTCTTTTTGATTCCATAGCCGAGAACTTAGGAACTGTCGCGAAAGGACCTTTCCTGGGTTTTCTATAAAAAGCGTCAGCAATTCATATTCCTTTTTTGTCAGTTTTACCTCTTTGCCATTAACCTCTATAGACCTTTTTTGCCTATAGATCTTTAGATCTCCAAAGTCCAAGGGTTCTTTCTCACTAAGTTCAGTCATCCTTCTTCTAAGGCAAGCACGGATACGAGCTTCAAGCTCAAGATATTCAAATGGTTTGGTCACATAATCATCTGCCCCAACCTCAAGGCCTCTAATTTTGTCAGGAAGGGAATCCCTGGCACTTACTATGATGATAGGGACATTTGATTTTTTTCTAATTTGTTGACATATAAGTATGCCGTCAATATCAGGCAATTTTAAATCGAGTATTATAAGGTCCGGGGTATGGGCATCTAAAAGGTCAAGGGCCTCTCTCCCAGTGGATGCTCCAATGGCATCATAGCCGTCAAGGCTTAATTGATCCATCAAAACCGTGCGGATGTCAGGGTCGTCTTCAACTACTAATATTTTGGCAGATGGCATAAATCTCTCCCAATTTTCTAATTTGCCTGCGGGATAAGGAAATAAAATTTACTTCCCTTTCCCTCCTCTGAAAAAAGTCCTATTTTGCCACCATGAGCCTCGACAATCCCCTTGGCAATGGCAAGGCCAAGGCCCATACCACTATCATATTTAGATTCTGTTCTATGGAAAAATTTGTCAAAGACACGTTTCTGTTCCTCCTTAGGTATTCCTGGACCATGGTCTTGGATCTGAATTTTCCAAAAAGAGTTGTCCCTTGACAGACTTATTTCAACCTTCTGGCCCTTGGGAGAAAACTTTATGGCATTTGAAAGGAGATTGATTATCACCTGTTCTATCCTTTTTTTGTCGATCTTTGCAATGCTCGGTTCGTCCGGGACTTGATAATCAAGTTTTATCTTCTTTTTCCAGGCAAGGGGCATAGCTATTAAAATGGCGTCTTCTAAAACTTCAGCAAGATCGGCATCTTCGAGCTGAAGCTCAAGCTCTCCACTTTCAAGTCTGGAACAGTCAAGGAGATCTTGGACCATAGACGATAGTTTTTCTATGTTTCTTTGAAGAATTTCCACATAGGTGGCCTCTTTAGCACTGCATTTTCTATCAAGAAGATTTATGGCCCCTTTCATTGCAGTAATTGGTGTTTTTAGATCATGTGTGATATTAGTAAAAAAGTCAGACTTATATTTTTCGGTCCTTTTCAGTTCTTCATAGGCCTTCCTGAGCTGTTTAACAGCAGTTTCTGCCTCTTCTTGTAGGGCAGAATGTCGCTTGGCAAGGGCAGAGACCATGTTATTGAAATTTTCACCCACATTTTCCCATTCCTTGCTGGCTTTAAGATTCACCCGTACAGAAAAATCTTCATTTTTTACCCTTTCTGCTGCTTTATTTAACAAAGATAGGGGTTTTAAGACATATGATCTTAACATAAACCATAACAATACCAGGATGACAATCAGGCTGAGGACCATGTATATGGTATAGTGAAGGATGTCCCTGTTTAGATTGTGAAAAAATTTATTGGCGTCAAGTCCTATGGAGATACAACCCAATATCCTTTTTGTAGGAATGCGACTATGGCAACTTTGACATTGATTTTCAAAAATGAGAGGGCCAGCGTATCTAAACTTGTAATTCCTTTGATGGTGCTGGATTTCCCAAAATTCCTTTTTCCCCTCTTTAGTTAATATATCAATGGCCCTTTTTTCGAACTCATCAGGTACATGACTTGGATCACTACTTTCAGAAACTGCAATTTTTAAATAAAAGGGGGCCTTTTGACCAGCATAAGAAGTTAGTTTTGCTGTAAATGCAGAAGGAGTCATCCTTTTATAGGTGGCCCCTTCTTTGATATAAACACCCTTAAGCTCTGATATAAGTTGCCTTGTTAGAACCACATAGTGATAGATGCCCCTAGCCTGTTGCAATAGCTGATGGACACCAGAGCTTCTGTACTGTCGATTTTCCCAAGTCAAAAGAATAACACCAAAAACTCCTATAATTAAAACTATCCAAAGAAGTATCTTTTGACCAAGACTAAAACGCATAAATCAAAAAAGAGGAGGGCTGTGACAAATAAAAAGTTTTAAGATTTCACTCCCTGTATTTTTTACACCATGCCGTTCACCCTTTGGGATAAAAAAGTAATCCCCCTTATGGAATGGCGTCCAGGTTGATCCGTCAAATATTTCACCCTCGCCGTGTAAACAATAGATGGAATCTATACTGTCTTCATGTATATGGATTGGTATCTCCACACCACTTTTTATCTCTAATAAAGAAATACCTACTGGGGAACCATCATTTTTACCCACCAATTTTGCAATCTTAACCCCTTTAAAAGTTGGGTGATCTTGAAAATCAATATCCTCGGCCTTATAAGAAATAATCATACCACCCTCCATATTTTGACTTGTTATATTTTGTTACAATTTAGTTACATATTTAACAACACAGTAACAGAAAAATTCGTTAAGTTAAATAATTAAATTAATCTGATATTATGAGACAGGAGGGTGTCCATGAAATTTATCAAAAATAACGGGGGGGCAGTAGTAATTGTATGTATAGTTGCCTTCCTTATTGCCCTTTTTGTTGCCTTTTTTGCTGCCAAACAAGTTCAATCTACCAGTACAGTGGAATTTTGCAATTCTTGCCATGAAATGAATCCATTTTATGAAACTTGGGCGGCAGGAAAGCATGGGACAGACGCTAAGGGCGTCATCAGGGCAAGGTGTGTAGACTGCCATCTTCCTCACGATAGTCTAGCCAATTATCTTTCCACAAAAACAAAGGCAGGGCTCCATGATATCAAGGCTCACTGGATGGGCAAAAAGACCGATTGGCTTGGTATTTGGAAGAATAGGGGACCTTATGTTCATGCTGCCTATGAGTCGGGATGTAAGGAGTGTCACAAAAAGCTAATTGCCCCTGGTATTCCACTAAAGGCCATAACAGGTCATAAGGCGTATTTGAATGGAGAGACTAAGCGCACTTGTCTTGATTGTCATCATGACGTAGGACACGGTGATTTGGTGACAAAATTTAGAGAAATACAGGCCTCTGCCAAATAGCTTTGGTCAGTATATAAAAAATCAATATAAAGGAGGGTTAACATGAAAGAATTATTTGGTAAGGCTGGCACGCTGATTTTAGCCACACTTTTGGTGGGGCTAACCATGAGCGTTGCAATGGCCCAGGAGAATGGTGTTGACCAGGCTACCGGTAACACTACCCCGAAACTTCACAAGAAATTGGTGATCAAGAGGGGGCTTTCTCCTGAAGCAGCCAAGTGTATCGAGTGTCATTCCAAAAAGACTCCAGGGATTGTTGAATCCTGGAAAAAAGGCAAAATGGCCCATGCATCAGTAACATGCTTTGATTGCCATGTGGTAGAGAAAAGTTCCCCTATGGCAAGTCAGTGTTCAGGGATCAAAGGTTCAAACATTTACATTTCTCCAATGGTATCATCAAAGACCTGTTCACGTTGCCATCCTCAAGAGGTTGAACAGTTTCTTAAGAGTGGCCATGCTAAATTGGCATCATTTCCTGTAGTAGAGAAGAAAAAGACCTTGAACCTAATGTATCACCTAGAAGGAGGTGAATTTGCAGGAAATTCAAGGGCAAACTCAAGCAATATGGCATCTCGTGCGGCTGGATGTCAGATGTGTCACGGTGGAAAGGTGGAACTTGGCCCTGATCATAAACCAATCAAGAATACATGGCCAGGTGGCGTTGGAACCAGATATCCTGATGGAAGTATTGGAACCTGTACCGTTTGCCATACAAGGCATCAGTTTTCTATTGAAGAGGCAAGAAAACCAGAGGCATGTGCAAGCTGTCACCTTGGACCAGACCATCCTGATATTGAAATCTACATGGAAAGCAAACATGGACAGATATTTGCAACCCAAGGAGAGACCTGGGAATGGGATAGCGCTCCAGATGCATGGCAGCCAGGGGATTACACTGCACCAACATGTGCCACCTGTCATATGAGCGGAATTGGTGAGCTAACAACAACTCATAACATAAATGAAAGGCTCAAGTGGGACCTCGTTCATCCAAAGAGTGTAATTCGTTCTGGCGAAAGAGGTGATGGCGAAAAGGGTGCTGTTCTTATGAGAAAGGTCTGTGCCAACTGTCACGGTCCAACCCAGATTGCCAAGGAAAAGAATACCCTGGATGATGTTGTGGCTCTTTATAATTTTTATTGGGACGGTGTTGTAAAGATGAAAAAGGACCTTGCAGCCAAGGGACTTTTAAAGAAAGATCCCTGGTCAGACGGTTTCCAGGAAATTGCATACTATTTCTGGCATCATGCTGGAAGGCGTGCACGTCAGGGTGCGGCCATGAATGGTCCTGATTATGCTCACTGGCATGGCTTCTTCCAGTTGTTCCAGATGTATAAGGATCTTCAGGCAATCTACAACTATCGTATAAAGAACAATAAGATTGAAGAGCTCAGCACTGTAATGAGCACTGGTCCTCTTTAATAGGTGAGCTCCCTGGGAGCAAAGGAAAGAACTTAGGCTGAAGGCTAGGTGGGGACTGGCCTTCAGCCTTATTATGTTTCTAATACTTAATTAAAAAGGAGGGTTAAAGGAATGAAACGATTTATCTTTTTTGCTGTGTTACTAGCCTTAAGCACATTTTTGGTATCACCACTACTAGCGTATAAAATAAATGATAACGCCTACTTAAAGTGGAAAGAGGAGTTTAGGATTGAAACCTGGTCCACTTTTGAAAAGCCTACTACTAAAAAGGATTCTTATACCTTTGCCTCCAGTAAAATGAGGTTAGGCTTTGGTTTTACATCAAAACTCATTGATGCATTTGGATCCTTTAATTGGACCCAGTTCTTTGGTCTGCCTAGAACTGCCAGTTATGGTACAGGAGCCCTTTATTATGGTCAGAACAATGGGTCTGGAAATGTTGGTCAGGTAGGTATCACCCAGGCTTGGATTCGTGCCCGTTTCCCTGGTTTTGAAA
>WFZZ01000066.1 GCA_015489315.1 Deltaproteobacteria bacterium
CCCCAATAGCGATAGCTTGCCATTGGGTAAAAATCCGTAATCCCTATACCGATGACGGAAAGGATAAATGCCGCCATAAGGGCCAGTGTCTCTACACCAAGCCTATATTTTCTTGTCTCCTTTTTGCTTTTGGTGTCATTCTTTTGGGTCCTGGCTTGCTCCATTACAGCTCCTCCCCTGATTCCTCTTGCTCATGTTCCTTTAACTTCATTCCCAGCATCAACAGGGATAGTCCGTCAAAGAGGAGACTTATACTGATATAAAGCCCCAGGAACAAGGGAGATGTGGCGGGCCATCCAATCAGCATAAGTACGGCAAGGAAGAGGGAAAGGATACCGTTTAAAAGGAACCATCCCCAACCTTGGCGCGGATATCGGGCATGGGCAAGGCCAAAACCTGCGTATGCATCCATAAAAAGGTAAAGGGTGATGAGCAGGGTTACGGCCGCCACTCCTGCCTTGGGGTTGGTGATCATTACGAATCCCACGATCACCAGTATCACGGGTTTGAACCAGCCTATGAAGGATTTTGTGTGGAAGTGAAAGCTGTAGTATCCGAAAAAGACCCCCGAGGCAATCATGATGATGCCCAAAAACACAGTCATGGTCACCGCCATGATATGGGGGAGAATCATGCCCAGCAGGCCTATTGCAACTATTATTGCGCCGACTATCAGGATGGATCTTTCAAATGCCTTTACGAAATCAGGATTTCTTCTTTCCTTGGGCTCCATTTTCAAATACCTCCGCTGTTATTTTTCCCAAAAATCGCCCCGCGCCTTCGATTTTACGTCAATTCTAATTCATAATATTAAGCACTATTGTTGCAAAAGAAAAAGGCCTGTTTGAAATTTTTTTGTTTTATAAAAAAGTTCACTAACTAGCCTAAAATATGAAGAAAATCACCAAAACCTTTATGAGAAACTTATCCGTTTTTGTGAGTGGATTCGTGAAGGGTTTTGCACCTGTTGGCAAGGGCCTCCAGGTCTTTAATAATGAGGCGTCCCCTCTTGTAATCTATTATTCCCTTCTCCTTCCAATGTCTTAAATGCCTGTTCACCACGACCCTTACGGTTCCCACCATCCTTGCAAGGGCCTCATGGGACATGCCGTGGATGGAGATGGGTGCACCACTGTTGTCACCGGTCTTTTCCCCAGGGGGCTCGGCATGTCTAAGGATAAGGCTTGCTATTCTGGTCATGGTGTCGTGGATAGCAAGGTCTGTGGCCAGGTTTTCTATTTTGCGAAATTTTTGGCCAAGGTATGGAAGAACATTTTTGCAAAGGTCCGGATACTTGTGCAGCCACCTTCTTGCCGTTTCCATGGGTGTGGAAAGTACCTCAATGTCATCAATGGCCATGGGAACTATGTGATGCGGTTTACCATCCAGAAGCGACACAATATCAAAGACATCACCTGGCTCAAGTAACCAAAGGGTCACCGTTCTACCCGTTTCAGGGTGTGAGCGCGTGATCTCAAGCCGGCCTGAAATCAGCACATGGAATTTTTGGTTTGTTTCATCAACCAGGTTGCATGTACCCTTTTTCCATCTCTCTGGCCTAAAGGCTGTTAGCATCTCCCTGATTATCTCGTCATCAAGACCCGAGAAAAAGGGGGAACTACGGACTATTTCCTCGTATTTATTTGGAAGTGGAGTTTTATCACTAAGCAATTTTTTCACCTTCGCTTCTTTTTCAACGTGGTTAAACGAGAAACCGCAACATCCTGTGTCCTATCGCAGTCCAAAGATGTGTACATATTTGCCTAAAACGCTGTCCATTTTTCTGCTACCTAGGTTACTGAAATTAAGAAAAGTTGAAATTATGCTGTTAATAGTTTTTTAAGCAGAGTCAATACCAAAACGCAGAAGAAGTCTACTGGTATGTGGATTGGAAAGGCAACTGTAGATAGAAATTTTTTATTGATTTATTTCAAAAATTACCATCTGAATAGTTCGATTTGACTTTTTTTCTTAATGCCATTTAAGAAGAGGGTAAAGTGGAACGTTTTGAAGAGCCGTCCAATTCTGAGTCCAAGGGAGGTTGTCCCCTGGGTGTTTATGAAAACCTGCTCGCCAGCCTGCCGGCCTGGGTGTTTGGTGTTGATGAAGAGTGCAAGGTGGTCTGGAGTAACAGTTTCAGTGAAAGGTTGACAGGATTTAACCCCATTGAACTCCAGTCAAAGGAAAACGGGCTTCTGGGGTTACTTGGGCCAGATGCAAACCGTGTCCTTAGGAAAAAGATTTCTGCCTCTTTCACAAGTAAAAATAAGAATAGATTCTTTGCCTTTGATACAGAACTGATCCACAAGGATCAATCTAGGGTTTACGTAAACCTTGAGGCCTTCTTACTCCTGGAACAGGAGGGGCGTGCTTCCATACTCTTTTTCATGGCAGCAGACAAGACGGACAAGGTGTTGATGAAAAGGACCACGGAAAATGAAGAGAGGCTTGTCACCCTTGGCACCATGGCTTCTGAAATTGCCCATGAAATCAAAAATTCCCTGGTTTCCATAGGTGCCTTGGTCCACTTGTTAAAAAAGAGATCTGAAAAAGAACAAAGACAAAGACTTGAATTTGTGGAAAATGAGATAGAGCGTCTTGAGCGTCTTGCCAGGTCTGTAAATACCTTGGCGAGACCGGCAGGCAGTAGTAATGCCACCCACAATATCCTGTCTCTTCTTCAAAAGAGCCTGTGCCTGCTCTCCCCTGAAATAAGGAAAAGAAACGTAAAAATCAGCCTTGAACTGTCTGAGCATACGCAGGGACTCACGGTGGGTAGCGATATGCTCATGGTTGCCTTTATAAACCTTATTAGAAACGCTATATCAGCCCTGCCTCCAAAGGGAAAACTCTGGATAAAATCAAAGGTAGGAGCGGGGGGGCTTCATCTGGAGTTTAAAAACGAGATGGTAAAAAAGAGGGTAAGTCGCCAGGAAGATCTGTTTCGCCCCTTGGCAAAGGGGGGAACAAGTATAGGACTGCCTTTTTCATACAAGATCGTTGAAAATATGGGCGGAAGTCTTGCCTTTCGGAGGGATGGGAACCTGGCAATATTCAGTATATTCCTGCCAAACAGCGTGATATCTGCACCTGGCTAGGATACAGTACACTTAAACACCTTTGACGGTTGACTAATAGCCCATGTAAAGGGGGTGGGCACTGCAATCCTCTAGATGGACTGCAGTGCCCCGTGTCATTCCTTTAACCCTGTACCTGGTGGTGATGAACAAGGCGTCCCTTCACTCTGTTGAGGAAGTTGCGATGTCGTGCAACCCGGTTTTCCAGGTGCCTGTACACTTGCACCTTTACAATATCCGTAACCAGGGCAGATGTTATGGAGTATGCCCATATTAGTCCTACATCGTTCCATGTGATGGGAGCAATGAGACCGAAGCCATAGACTGCTATTATGGTGGCTGCCGCCTTGGTAATGATTGCTGACCATACCATGATGGGGGCGGGCCAGGGACGTTTCCAAAAGTGACCCTTTGTCCTTGCAACGAAAAGCACTAGGTGACCGGCAACGGCCATTTTGAGGAACACGTAGGTCTGGATCTGGGCCACATCCAGGTGGAGCCAGTCCATTGCCAGAAGCAGCATTCCAAAGCTTCCAAGCACGCCCACAATGCCCATGGAAGTGGCGACCGTGATGACCTGAGTCATATTCCAGCGAACTGGGCGTTTTTCCAAGCCAGTGTGATCGTATGCGATGGTCATGATCGGTACATCGTTTAGGAAGGCAAGGAGAATTATCATAATTGCAGTAATTGGATAGAAGTTGAAGAAGATCATGGCCAGAACCACGAAGAACATAATCCTTATTGTCTCAGAGATACGATAGATGGCATAGGAGTTCATTCGCTCAAATATACGCCTTGCCTCTTCTATGGCCCGGATAATGACAGAGAGCCCCGGTGCGGTAAGCACCAGATCTGCTGCGGCACGGGCC
>WFZZ01000067.1 GCA_015489315.1 Deltaproteobacteria bacterium
AAGAACAGGTTGGCTATCATCGCATAGCAGACGGTCCTAGCCACATTTTGAATAGCATCCATTCCAGGATCCCATTTTGAGATTTTTCTTACAAAGAGCATCAACAAAATTAGTAGTGAAGGGCCTGCTGCAAAAGCGGATGCTAGAAATCGAGGAGCCATGATTGCAGTTAACCAAAAATGTCTTCCTGGAAGACCGGCGTATAAAAAGGCTGTTACTGTATGGATACTAATTGCCCAGGGAATGGACAGATAGATGAAAGGCTTGACCCATCCCGGACAGGGAACACCCTTTTTGTCCGCCAAAAGAGTATTGTATCCACAAATGATGTTAATGAGAAGATAACCATTTAGAACAATCATATCATAAAAAAGCATGGAATGAGGTGTTGGATGGAGAAGAACATTCAACATCCTCATTGGTTGTCCAATATCAACTATGATAAACAACAAGCACATAACAACTGCCGCTATGGCTATAAATTCACCAAAAACTACTATTTTTGCATACTTAGTATAATGGTGCAGGTATTTTGGAATGACCAGCATGACAGCTCCGGCTGCCACTCCAACAAAGTAGGTAAACTGGGCAATATACACACCCCAGGATATGTCCCTGCTCATGCCGGTAATTCCTAGACCTACCTTCAACTGATATAGATAGGCCATTACACCAGCACCAATCACACACAATAAAAAGATTACCCAACCCCAATAAACCGATGAGCCTTTTAATGCCTTTTCAATCATAGCAACCTCACTCTATATCAAATAAAAGACTGAAGGTCTTGTCCCAAGCTCCAATTTTCTTCTCAGAGAGATCCTCTCCCTGAGGATTTTCCTAACCTCCGAGTTTGCATCTGCCAGGTTTCCAAAAAACATCACATCCGGTGCTGCCTCAACACAACCAGGTTTCTTTCCCTCGGCAAGTCTCTCGACACAGAAGTTACACTTCTCCACTACACCGCGCATCCTGGTCGGAAAACGTTTATTAAGCTTGCGTCCCTTGGCAATCTCCTTCTTGAGTTGTACGCGCGGATCCAGCCAGTTGAAGCTTCTTGATCCATAGGGACATGCAGCCATACAAAAACGGCAACCGATGCATCTGTGATAATCCTGTGCAACTATTCCATCTGGCCTTTTAAAAGTGGCCTGGACTGGACACACCCTTACACATGGAGGATTATCACAGTGATTACACATAAGAAGAAATGGCATGCCCTTTAAAATTTCGTCGTATTCATTGTAACTGTCTGTAAAAGCATGCTCGTATTCGTCTTCCCAAATCCACTTGATCTCGTTCTTTTTATCAGGCCAATTGGGCACATTGTGAAGGAAATGACATGTCTCTCTAATTTTCTCTGCCTTTTCCTTTGTAAGAGCCTTAATATCTATTAACATGGCCCATCTGACTTTTGGGCCAGCACTTTCCTCATGATGTTCATGCCCATGACCTTCAGCCTCATGAGCCATTTCAGCCTCAACTGTACCTGGCTTCAGTAGCTCAAAGGCACCTTTTCCAGACAAACCAATTAGGGTGGAAAGGCCTGCTATTTTTAAAAATTTTCTTCTATCCATGCTCATAGCTTGCTCCCATTTGGATCATAATGACAATCCCAACAATAGGGATCTACCGCTGCATAGTTATGACACTTGTCACAAAATTCCTTCTTATTGGAATGGCACTTCAAGCAAGTGTTTTGAAGGCTGATCCATACCTTTTTCCCTTCTTTGTTGACATACCACCTATTTCCATCCCTCAGAGCCTGGTCACGCCAGTCATTAAGAAACTGCATGTGGGTGGTAATCATAAATTGTTTATCCTCAACACACTTTTTTTGCGATAGAGCCTTTATAGCGGGAGTATCGAGGCTTGGTTTAGGCTGAGGTGAAGCAGAGCCATGATTGTATAAGAAAGGGAATAAAAATATAATTGAAAAAATAACTAGACCAGCTATTACCTTTCCCCTGTCGTACATATTACTTCACCTCCTCTCCTGATTCACCAGAATCCTGGGATGCCTCTGCAAATTGAGGAAGTTCACGTCCTCTAAGATCTACTGTCCTTTCGTGCTCACCTTCCATAACTAAGGCATTTCCAACAAGTTCGGAAACTCCTGCAACATCCACCTCAGGTACCCAGTATTCCATCGACGCAGGCAACACGGCCCTGTCAATGGCGCAAACACATGCTAGGGTATTTACACCAAAACGCTCATGTACATATTTCACAGCGTTTGCCCGTGGAAGGCCACCCCTGAGTCTTAGCTCCATATTTTCTCCAGCATTTAGCCCAGCTCCACTTCCGCAACAGAAGGTCTGCTCCCTAATGGTGCTCTCTGGCATATCATAAAAATTCGGACATACGTTCTTTATTACATAACGAGGCTCTTCGAACATTCCCATTCCCCTTGAAGGGTTACAGGAATCATGAAAGGTTACCTTTAAGTGTTCGTTTCTCTTTGGATTAAGCTTTAGCTTTCCATGTTTAATCAAGTCTGCAGTAAATTCTGTAATATGGACCATCTTTGCAGACTTGGCATTTTCAAATTTAGTCCCAGTTATTGGACTTACAGGTTCTTCGAGAAAGTCTGGTGGCCCATTAAATGTATTCATATATTGGTGCACGACACGCCACATATGGCCACATTCGCCACCAAGTATCCATTTGACACCCAAACGCTTGGCCTCAGCATATATCTTGGCATTTAATCGCTGGGCCATATCAAGGGCAGTAAAAAATCCAAAGTTTCCGCCCTCGCTAGCATAAGTGCTCCAGGTATAATCAAGGCCTATATGCTCAAAAAGGAGTAGGTACCCCGAAAGGGTGTAAATTCCTGGCTCAGCAAAGACGTCTCCAGAAGGAGTTACAAAGAGTATTTCTGCCCCTTTTCTATTAAATGGAGGTTCGATGGTAACACCAACGAACTCCTCGATATCCATACACATAAACTCAACATTTTGCTTGAAGGTATGGGGCAAAAGTCCTAGGTGGTTACCGGTCTCATAACAATTTGCAACAGGTTCCTGAATCCAGTTTATGTTAAGACCGAAAAGGTTTATGAGCTCTCTTCCAATTATTGTCACTTCTGCTGTGTCAATTCCATAGGGGCAAAACAATGAACAACGGCGACATTCTGTACACTGAAATAGGTAATACCAGATCTCCTTAAGGACATCTTCAGTAAGCTTCCTACCTCCAGCCAGGCGCCCTAGTATTTTTCCTGCCTTCGTAAATTCGCCCCTGTAAACGGACCTTAAAAGCTCTGCTCTGGCGACTGGCATATTTTTGGGGTCACCTGAACCAAGAAAGAAGTGACATTTGTCTGCACAAGCCCCGCACCTAACACATATATCCATAAAGATTTTAAAGGAACGGTGCTTATCCAGCCTCTCACGCATTCCTTCCAAGAAGGTCTCCTTCCAGTCCTCAGGAAGGCCCCAATCATCATCTAGCGGGCTCCACACATGGCCATTTGGCATCCCTACTATCTCAACCTTTTCTGGCTTTGCAGGATAACAATATATGCCAGGTTTAATAACAGTAGGGATGTCCATCCAGTCCTTGGTAGGAGGACTGAGATCTATCCTCAACATTTCTTGGGGTGTCAATTCTTTAGCCATAATACCTTTCCCTTTTTACCTTATTCTCTCTCTAATGGTAATCCAGCTTCTTTCATATAATCCCTGTACATATCCTCATATTCTTCATAAGAATGGAACTTGGGTGGCTTCCTCCAAGGATTTTCGTGATAGGCCATTCTTGTTGTATTGGCCAAGTTCCTTGTAGGACTCATAAAGACACCACCCATGTGCATAAGCTTACTAAAAGGGAAATAGGCAATTAATGTGCACACCAATGCCACATGCACAAAGAAAATCGCCCCTATTCCCTCGGGTACCACCGGATGAAAACTTGCAATACCGTTTGCCAGGGCCTTTACTGCGGTTATGTCAACCCTGAATACAAACCTCATCAAAAGGCCACTTATTACTATACCCAAAATTAAAAAGAGAGGGAAATAATCAGCTGCCAGGGAGATAAACCTAACCTTTGGCAGAAAAAGGCGTCTTAATAAAAGTCCGGTGACACAAAGAAGGATAAGTATGTCTGTGAGATAAATGGGTGGAATTCCAATCTGAAACATTCCATCTACTTTATCAAGCAGCTCAACAAAGCCGGGAACGGGCTGGACAAAGAGACGCAAATGCCTTATGGCAATAATCAGAAAGGAGTAGTGAAAACCCAGGGCTAAAAGCCAGAGCCACTTGGTTGGGGAATGGATCAGCCAGCCTGATCTGAGGTCGGTCCTCATATTTCTAAAAAGGGACCTAAATAAACAGACCTCAAAAAACATCCGCAAAATAACACCGCCAGTGGTACTTGGATTGTCAATCTTGGACCACTTAATCCATGGGAGAGAAAATTCCTGGCCCGCAGTAGTTGGAATCCTGAAAGGAACCGGTGACTTGGCCCAATTTACAACCTTGGCAATAAAACCAAAAAAGAACACTGCAAAGGCCACATAAATCAAACCAACACTAAAAAGGCCGTGTAAGGCTGGGACAGAACCAGCCACAAGGCCCAATACAACAATCCCCAAAACTACCCCGAGTGGAAATATGATTCTTTGCGCTATCATACCTACTCCTCTAAAATTAGTGTTGAGTTACTCCCTTTTTTAGTTTCTCAAGATGCTTAAAGCCTCTTTTCATCATATATGATGGACACATTCCTGCATTTAGCAGACCTGGTCTTTTTAACAGATCATTACGCTTTATTTCCCAAACCTTTTCTCTGCACTCCATGAATACATCAAAGGCCAGAAGCCCAAAACGATCTATTTCAGACTCAAATTCCAAATAGGCCTTGTAAAGGCCCTCGGATTCAATTTCCTTTAATATTTCACCTCTAATTATTTCCTTTAGAGCGAAGATAATCCGGACTGCGCTTGCAGGGGTAAAATCCTGAACAGCCCTGATTCTAACAAGAGTATCTAAAAGTTTTTTGGTTTTGACAGGATCCGAATCCCCAATTATTTCATCAAATAGTGGCCAGATTGATTCTTCTATGGAGGCACCAATCGGATTCTGAAATCTATCCTTTTGACTTTTAAGAAATTGGGCCGTCTCAGGAGGATAGGAGCTGTGGATTACTTTTCTCCACTTTTCTACAATAGAGCCTTTTTTGCGCTCTAAAAGGCTTTTAAGCTTTTTAT
>WFZZ01000068.1 GCA_015489315.1 Deltaproteobacteria bacterium
TGTCTAGGCTGGTCACTTGGTGCCCATATTGCCGCAGATATTAAAAATATCCTAAAGGATGATTTAAGTGGATTGATTCTTGTAAGTGCCATCGAAAGCTTCAAAAAGGATGAAATCAATCAAAAGATAAGAGAGATAAAGGAACTCGGAAAAGAAAAGGCACTTAAGACGTTTTATCTATTTTGTTTCAAAGGTCAAGAAAAGGATATTAAGAATTTTAAAAGGACCCATGAAAAGAGATGTATGGAATTTTGGGAGGAAAAAGATCTTATTGATGGATTGAAATACTTAAAAACTCATAATCTTTCTTTAAAAAGAAATGATTATAAAAGTGACCTAATAATCCTTGGGAAATATGATCCATTTCTAGATGTTTCAACTCACAAAGGAGTAAATATTTATCTTTTGGATACCGGTCACCTTCCCTTTTTAAGAAATGAATTTTACGACATTCTAAATGATTTCAAAAAAAGAAATTAAAAGGTCCTTTTCCAGGGCCTCTTTTTCCTATGATGAATACAGCCCGGTTCAAAAAAGGGCAAACCATATCCTTTTGGAGAGGATTCCCAAAAGATTCTATGAAGACGTTTTTGAAATAGGAATTGGGACAGGAAGACTTTCAAGACTTTTAAAAAATTCTTTTTCTATAAAACATTTTACAGGTATCGATCTCTCCTTTGAGATGTTAAAGGCTTCAAAAACACATTTTTCTGATTTAAATGGCATTAATCTTTTATGCTGTGATGTGGAAAGGCTTGCCATTAGTCCTCATAAAAAGTTCGATTTGGTAATTTCGGCAAATTGCCTCCATTGGCTTAAAAGGCCTCAAGATACAGTTGAGACAATGAAAAAAAAACATCTGAAAAGGGGTGGTGTCATGGCCCTTTCCTTTTTTGGAAAAAACTCCCTGTGGGAATTAAAAGAGGTTTTAAAAACAGCACTAAAAGATGAAAACTTGATGCTTCCAACAGACTTTTTCCCTGATCAGGAAAAATTATTAAGACCATTTAAAAAAAATACCTATAAATTAAGACATGAAGCAATAATTATAAAAAAGGAATACAATAGGCTTTTTGATTTATTGACTGCCCTTAAAAAGACGGGAGTGACGCCAAGAGTTACTTTTAAAAGACCAATTTTAAATAGTAGACAAAAGATTAGATATGTAGATGAGAAATACAGAGAACTTTTCGGTAAGATAATTGCAAGCTATGAGATTTTTTTCATAATTTTTGAGAAATAATACTCTTTTTTATTTAACCTATTGAAATGAAATCATTTTATGTGCATTTAAAATTTTTACTTTATTTTAGGGTGATTTTCTATTTGACCAAGATAAAGCATGATATTATCTTTTATCTAAAAACTGAATTCTGATTCAGTTGTGCGAATTAGTACGAATCTAAATGGTTCATCCCTAATGATACAAAATAAGAATTTTTAAACATCAAAGAAAGGAGTTAACTATGGAGGCAAAATCAATTATGGATTTTCTAGCTAGTGCATACCTTTATGGCTGGGCAGGTACTTTTATCTTTTTTATTCTTTTTGTTATAACCCTCAGACAAAATACAGCTAGGGCCAATGAACAAAGAAAGCTTCAAGATGAACTTTCCAAGAAGGACGAACAAGTAAGTGACCTTGAGGCAGATGTAAATAATTTGAGGGAAGAACTTGAAGAAAAAAGTACCAAATTGACTGACCTTGAGGCCAAAGTAACTTCTTTAGAATCTTCCCTTTCAAGTTGTGAAAATCAGAAAAAGGAACTGGAAGAACAGGTAAATAACCTTAAAGAAGAAAATTCAAATCTCACCAAGGGACTTAGGGAAACAGAATCAAGTCTGGCTGAGGCTGAAAGAAAGATTAAGGATCTTGAAGATACAGTTAAGACAAAGGATCTTGAGATAAGCGGTCTTAAGTCAACAGTTTCTGAACTAAAAGAACTAGAAGAGAAATACAATTTCGCCATACTATATATACACATGAAAAAACTCTACGACGAATTCCAGGAAGAATTCACCCAGAATATTCTAAAGGGGATCAGCAACATGAAGATATCTGACATAGACATTGTCACGGCCCAGAGACTATTCGAAAAGGCCATGGAGACCTATTACAAACACGAAAAGGGTGAAGTCCCACCAGATTTTCAAAGTAATGAAGAATAAATTCCAACTGGGCCATTAAAATTTAATCTAAAGAAAGGAGGTTACTGATGGATACTGCAGTTTATGTATTTTACGGTACTTTTGCGTTTATTTGTTCATGTATATTTTTGATTGCAACAGGTGCAGGCCTGTATTCCTTATATTTGACCAGAAAGGGTGCAGAAATACCACCAAAGGAAAAACAAGGCCGCCTTTCCATACTTTATAATAAAAATATAGGAATTTTTCTGGTAATTTTTGGGCTTATTTTTGGCTTTATAAGTTACAGGGTGCAACCAAATCATGTAATGGAGAGGATGCACCATGGCCATGAAATGGTGGCCAAGAAAGAGGTAAAAGAGGTTGAGGAGGCTCTTCAAAAGGAGGCCAAAAAGAAAGAAGTTAAGTTAATCCCCCATGAAGAAGTCAAGAGTAAAGAAGTAAAAGAGATTAAAAAAGAGGCCAAAAAGGAAAAGGTAGCTGAGAAAGAAGAGGTCAAAAGAGGCCAGGAAGAAAAGGCAAGTAGTGATCAAGTAGCCAAAGAGAAAGAAAAGACTCGTGCCCAAGGCCAAATAAAGGTTTTTAGCGCTGAGGTTCAAAAATTAAAGACTGAAGTTGCAAAAAAGGATGAAGAGAACAAGCGCCTTGAAAGTGCAGTATCTGCCCTTAAGGCAGAAATAAAGAAACTCAAATATTGGCTTAAGGAAAAGGATAATAAAATTGCAAGCCTATCCGCTCTAGCAAAGGCCCCCAAGGAAAAAGAGATTGATAAGGCACAACTTGAAAGGCTTAAAAAGGAAAAAAAGGCCCTTGAAGCCAAGCTTGCCAAGGTCAAAAGCCAGATAAAGTCCCTCCAAGAAAAACTCTCTAAGGCTGAGGGTAATCTCAAGAATGCACAGAAGGCATTTACCGAGGCTCAAGCAAAAATTGCTAAGTTAAATAAAGAAGTAGCAAATCTTAAGAAAGAAAAGGCTCAGCTACGGGCCAAAATTAAACAGCTTGCCACTAGCCTTAAAAGGACGAAGGAAAAAGTGGCTCTCTTAGAGCGCGATAAAAATAGGCTTCAGGAAAAGCTTGTCCGGAAAATTGAGGCTAGCCAAAATTTAATGACCACCAAGTTTAAACTTCAAAAGGAGAAGGAAGAGCTCCAAAAAAAATTAAAGGAGGCTCAGATCAAGCTTTCACAGATTCAGAAAAGGCTTGATAAAATTATGCCTCAGCTAAATAGCCTTAAAAATCAAAATAGGACCCTTCAACAGCAGCTCGATGCTATGGCAGATTCCCTTGATATGAAGGTTATTGAACTCACAGAGCTTAAATCCAAATATGCCCTTCTTAAGGATATGGACAAGCATAAGGATGAAAAGATCAAAAAACTTCTTGATGCCAATAGGGCCCTAGATGAAAGAATTTCAGTTCTGCTCACTAGGATTCATACCCTTGAAAGTGTTGCTAGGTCAAAGGACTTTTTGATCAAACAGCTCCAGGAAAAACTTGCACAGAAGGATTTCAAGCATCAGGAAATGGAGGACAATTCTCTTGCCATAACAGTAGAATCTCAAAAGGCCCAGGAACAAGTTAAGGAAAAGGTTGAAAAAGAAACTGCTTCAAAAAAGGAGACAGCTCAACCTGAAAAGGTAGAAAAGCTTCAGGTAAAGGAAGAAAAAAAGGAAGTTAAAGAAGAAAAGGCAAAGGAGGAAGCTTCTAAGAAAGAGGCCACTAAAGAAGAAACCAAAAAAGAAAAGAAAGAAGAGATAAAGAAGGAAGTTAAAAAGGAAGAGCAGAATAAAGA
>WFZZ01000069.1 GCA_015489315.1 Deltaproteobacteria bacterium
ATTTTACCTTTGGAGAAGCAAAATTACCTGCCTCTTCAACTGCCTTTTGATTAACATAGTACATACTTGTAAGGGATTCTAACTGCTTTCCAATATCTATAAGTGCCTCTTCTGCGAGCATGATTCTTCCTGAGAACCTCACAAAGTCGTTTGATCTGTCAGCTAGGGTCTTGGCCTCTCTTTCAAGGGCCTTTACGCTATCAGCCCCTTGGGTGATGCTTACATCTATTTCCGAAACCGTTGCGGTTTGCTCTTCTGTGGCACTTGCTATTGTATTTGCAAGGTCGTTCACCTTGTTTACACTTCCGGTAATTTTTTCTACTGCTGAAACCGCATCCCCAATTCCCTGGGTCAAAGATGTGATGATTGAGGTAATCTCGTCTGTGGCCTTTGCAGTTTGTTTTGCTAGCTCCTTAACTTCATTGGCAACGACTGCAAATCCCTTTCCTGCCTCTCCTGCCCTAGCTGCCTCTATTGTAGCATTTAGGGCCAAAAGATTTGTTTGTTCTGCAATGCTATTTATCACACCAATAATGTGATGGATCTTTTTTGATTCTTCACCAAGCCTTTGCATAAGTTCATTGGTTGCAACTGCCTCCTCTGAGGCCTCATTTGCAGATTGGGCCGTTTCCGCTACACTTTGGGCTATTTCAGAAGTTGCAGCATTTAGCTCGCTTGTGGCACTTGCAACAGTTGTAAGATTTTCAGCAGCCTGAGTGGAAGAGCTAGCAACAGTCTGGGCCGCTAAGTCTATTTCCTGTGCCCCTTCCTTCATCTCTTTTACGATCTTTTGTAGCTCTTTTCCAAGGTTATTCAGTCCAACACTTTGGCTCTTTAAGGTGTCAAGGAGCCATCCAGTGTTATAAATGATGTTATTTGAGGCAATGGAAAGCTCTTTTATCTCAGGTGCACCTTTAACCTCAGATACCTCAAGAAGTTTTCCTTCAGAAGTGGTAGTGAGGGCCTTTTTACACCGTTCCAATGGAGATGCTATGCTCTTTTTGGTTAAAAAGATCAAAAATAATATGCCTGCAAGGAAAGAAAAGGCTGAAAGGGCAATAAATTCCCACAACTCTTTTGTAGATTGTGAAATAATTTTTGAAAAATCCAGATATCTTACATAGACTCCTACCGGTTTTCCAGATATATTCTTAATGGCTGCTGCCGTTATTCCATAATTTCCAACCATTTTTACAGAAACCCCCTTTTTGATGGCCTCTCTAAGGGATGCTTCATCAAGATTTTTAGAAATATCAGTGCTTGCCTCAGAAATTTCTAAAAACTCGCCTCTTTTCTTAAACTTTTTGCTAGCCGCCTGTGCAGATATGGTTTCAAGGGCAAAGATTTGATTTTTTTCTTCGTTTATGTCTGAAAGCTTTTCTGCCACATTTCCAGCACTTTCAATGGCCTCTACACTTCCTACAACCTTTCCATCCACAATAATTGGGGCGACTCCCCTTATTGCAAATCCAATTCTACCTTCTTCAATACCAGCTATTGGCTGACCTGTCTCCAGTACCTTTGTTACTGTGTGCCTGAAGGAAGAGATGTCATCTCCAAACTTTTCAGGCCTCCATTTCCTTAAAAAGGATCTTCCAGGAGGGACATGAAAATGCAATTTTATTTTATCTCCTGCACTTTTTATATTTTGAATAATTGGTTTTATGGCCTCTATGAGCCTGTTTCTGTCCCTTTGGGCCATTGCCTCTTTTACCTCAGGGTTATTGGCAACTATGATTGCATTGTGCAAAAGGTCCCTTGCAACTACCTCGGCTTCATCTGTGAATGCATCTGAGCCCTTTATAGCCTCTTCAATCATATCTTTTTTCCCTTGATTCAAAGAAGAAATAGAAAGATAGGCCTGAAAGGCAAGGATTAAAAAGATGAGAAAGGAAACAGAAATAATCATCCTTGCGCTAATACTTAAGTTGTTGAATTTGGACATAAAACCACCCTTTGTCATGTCATCCTCCTTGGATGTAGTAAAAAGTTTGGATTTTTTAAAAGGCGTAGAAAAAATGACCTATTTTTTTAATCGGAAAGAAATCAAAAATATTAAGATTTTTTTATGAAAAATTAAAAATCCCAGAGAAATCTGGTGTCAAAGCTTTCTGCAGCAAGCATGGTTGAGATTACAACTCCACAAAAGTATGGAGCGGCAGGTGCTGCCTCAATGGTGGTTAGAAATCCAAAGTTTACAAGGGCTGAGAGAAGGGCAATGACAAATATATCAAGCATTGACCACCGGCCAATAAATTTTATGAATCTAAACATCAGGGTCTTGTGCCTGAGCCAGCTTTTCCACTTGAAATGTATTGATAAAAGTATCATAAGGATACCAATTACCTTAAAGATTGGTACAAGGACACTTGCAACAAGTATAACAAGGCCAATTCCATAGGAGCCTTCTTTAAAAAAATAG
>WFZZ01000070.1 GCA_015489315.1 Deltaproteobacteria bacterium
GAGGGATAGAGCTTAAAGAGTACCTCGGAAGATTTCTTTCTTTATTGGCACAACCATATAAAAATAATCCCAGAAAAAGCAAACATAAAAACCCCTTATTCCTCCAAAAATAAAACATGGTGGGCCTCCCCCCCCTTTTATGTTGTAGTCTTAAGGAAAAATTTTATATATATCTTTTCTATGTGCCACAATGATTACAATAACTTCCTTTTTGTCCTTAACTATTTTCAAACCGATTCTATATGGGCCTACTCTAATTTTGTATCTGTTGTCGTGGCCCTTTAATCTTTGGATTATGTTCATTGAAAAAGGATTTGATTCATAAATTTTTTCAAAGACTATTTTTTCAATTTTTGACCTATATTTTTGGGGGATATGAGAAAGCTCTTTTAGAAAACGTTTTGAATACTTAATCTTCCACACTTTTCAAAGTATTATAATACCTTTGAGCTTCCTCATATGATAATATTTCATCATCTTCAATTTCATCCATCAATTTTGATAGAGCATAATCTTCTAATATAGTTTCAATTTTTTTAAAATCTTCTAGAGGAATGACTACTGCATAAGGTTTATGATTTTCATCAACTATAAATCTTTTTTTAATTGATAACATATCTTATTAAGTGATATTCTTGGAAATTTTTTTTATAATAGCAATGTATTTTAAAAAAACAAGTAGCTAACTAATTTTTACCTTTGTGATTTTCCCTTCAAAGGTGGAAAATACAGCAATGCCATTTTCATAGTCAAGAAGCTGGGAAGGCAATAGCCTTGTCTTGCCATAACCTCCTGGTAGGTCAAAAACAAAATTGGGAAGACACATTCCTCCTATTCTTCCCCATAGTTTATTCATGATCTTTATTCCCTTTTTTAGATCGACCCTGAAATGATTTGTTCCTGTTACATGGTCACATTGAAAGAGGTAATAGGGCCTAACCATTATTGCTTGAAGCCTGTAAAATAGCTCCTTCAGGGTTTTTATGTCATCGTTTACGCCCTTTAAGAGAACTGTTTGGTTTGATACAGGTATCCCTGAAAGGGTTATTTTCTCAATGGCCTCTGAGGATTCTTGGGTGATCTCCCTTGGATGGTTAAAATGAGTATTTAACCATAGAGGCCTAAATCTTTTTAAAAGGGCGCAAAGTTCATTTGTTATTCCCATTGGAAAGGTGACAGGAACTCTAGTGCCAATCCGGATGACATCAATATTTGGGCATCTTTTGATATTAGAAAGTATGGTTTCAAGTTTTTTTAATGGTAAAAGGAGCGGATCTCCCCCTGAGATAAGGACTTCCCTTATCTCCTTTTTTGAAGATAGATAACCGGTTATTCTTTCAAAGTCCTTTTGGGTTACCTGAAATTTGGGAATCCCCCAGTTCCTTTTTCTATTGCAGTGCCTGCAATAACTTGCACAAAAGTTGTTTGCAATGACAACTGCCCGGTCAGGGTATCTATGTATCAAGAAGGGTACAGGGCTAAATTCTTTTTCGTTTAAAGGGTCTGGAGACGAATCATTACTGGAAGCGGAAATTTCCTTTGGATTTGGTAGAACCTGAAGTGAAATTGGGTCATTAAAGTCAATGGATTTTATAAGATTTAGATAATAAGGGGTTGAGGCCCATTTATATCTTTTTAAAAGGGCCTCATATTGGCCTGTATTATCCTTTAAAAACGAAAGTATCTTAAGGCCGGATATGCCTTTTAAACGATTTTTTAACTGCCATTTTGGGTTATACCAGAGATCATCTGGTATATTTGGCCAAAGTCTTTTTCTTAATGACACCTATGGCCTTAATAGGTTTAAACTATTTTTTAAAGGGATTTTCCAAAAGTATGGTCTGATCCCTTCCTGGCCCTACGGATACAATAATGGCAGGGCACTGGGTCATATCTTCAATGGCCTTTACATAATCCCTTGCCTCGGTTGGAAGCTCATCCAAAGATCTTGCTCCCGTAATGTCCCCTTGCCATCCTTTCATTTCTTCATAAAGGGGTTTTATCTTTTCCACCTTTCTTATGTTACAGGGCATATAGTCAAACCTTTCACCCTCCACATCATAGCCCTTACATATCTTTAGCGGATCAATGTCACTAAGAACATCAAGCTTTGTAATTGCCAAACCGTTTAAGCCATTAAGCCTTACTGCATCCTTTAGGACAATTCCGTCAAGCCAGCCACAGCGCCTCTTTCTTCCGGTGGTAGCACCAAATTCCGCCCCCTTTTGCTGTATGCTATCTCCAATTTCATCAAAAAGCTCTGTGGGGAAAGGACCTCCTCCTACTCTTGTAGTATAAGCCTTGCAGATTCCAACCACATAATCAATCTTGCTTGGGCCTATACCTGCTCCACAGCAGGCGCCTCCTGCCACTGTATTAGACGATGTTACAAAGGGATATGTACCATGATCAATGTCAAGCTGTGTGCCCTGGGCCCCTTCAAAAAGTATATTGCCGCCCTTTTTATCTACTTCATCTATGAGGATGGAAACATTGTCAACAAAAGGCTCAAGCCTTTTGGCATACTCCATGTATTGTGCGTAGATTTCGTCGGCATCAAGCCCTTGGGAGTTGAGCATTTTGGTAAGGATAAAATTTTTTTCCTTGATGTTAGTCTCAAGCTTTTCCTTAAATAGTTCTGGATCCAAAAGGTCGCCAACCTTGATTCCATTTCTTACGATTTTATCTTCATAACAGGGGCCAATTCCTCTGCCCGTGGTTCCAATTTTTTTCCCATCTGATTTGGCGGCTTCCCGTGCATGATCAAGGGCCTTATGATAGGGCATGATGAGATGGGTATTAAAACTGATTTTGAGCCTTTCAGGACTTACTGGCCTTCCTCTTTTGGCTAATTCATCAAGTTCTTCAATCAATACAGACGGGTCAAGAACCACCCCGTTTCCGATGGCGCAAATCTTGTCATCATATAGAATGCCAGACGGAATCAGGTGGAATATAAATGTTTCATCATTTACCACCAATGTGTGACCGGCATTGTTTCCACCCTGAAATCTCACGATAAGATCTGCATATTCGGTCAAAAGGTCAACTACCTTTCCCTTTCCTTCATCCCCCCACTGGGTTCCTACAACAATTACAGAAGCCATAGATAATTTCTCCCCCCTTTACTTTTCCAACCCGTCAGGATACTTAACCAAGGTGTAAAAGTCAAAGGGGTCTTTTCATGAAAAAGGAAAAAAAAGAAACCATTTTTGTAATAGACGGAAGTTCATACCTCTATAGGGCCTATTTTTCCACACAAAGGGAATTTATAAGTTCGAAGGGGCTTCCAACCAGGGCAATTTATGTAATAACAAACATGATCTTAAAGATTTTGAGGGAAAAAGCCCCAGAATACCTGGTTGTAGCCTGGGATGCAAAAGGCCCCACTTTTAGACACAAGTTATATGAGGAATACAAGGCCAATCGCCCGCCAATGCCTGAGGATTTGCAAATCCAGGTCCCTTACATACGAAAGATAATTGATGCACTTGGAATCAAGCAAATGGAGCTAGAAGGCTATGAGGCCGATGACATCATGGCTGCTATTTCAAGGAGGTTTGGAGAAGAAAAGGATGTAGAAGTTGTCCTTGTTACAGGGGATAAAGACATGAAACAGCTTGTATCAGAAAATGTCATTTTATGGGACCCAATGAGGGATAAGATAACAGACCTTGAAGGGTTTAAACGGGAGTTTGGCATATCTCCTCGTCAATTTACTGATATTTTGGCCCTTACTGGGGATACATCGGATAACATTCCAGGTATCCCAGGAATTGGCCCTAAAACAGCTCTAAAACTCATCAAGCAATTTGGAACTATTGAAAATCTCATCCAAAATCTCAATGAGCTAAAAACGGCAAGAATAAGGGCTCAAATTTCAGAAAAAAAGAACGAGCTTTCCCTTTGGAAAAGGTTAGTTGAGCTAGATGATAATATACCGGAAGATTTTGCCCTTTCGGACTTTAAGCTAAAGGAACCCGATAAGAAGAGACTTTTTGAACTTTTTAAGGAGCTTGATTTCGAAAGCCTTATACCCCTTGTCTCAGATGAAAAGACATTGAGCTATGATCAATACATCCTCTTAAGGACAGAAAGCGAGCTCAAATCATGGCTTAAAAAACATAAAAATCGTAATGAACTTGTAATTGATACAGAGACCTCCAGCGAAAAGCCTATGCTTGCAAGGCTTGTTGGAATAAGCCTTTGCTTTAACCCTCCTGAGGCTGCCTACATACCAGTTGATCATGAAGAAAGGTCTCTTTCCCTTTTGAAAGTAAAAGAAATTTTAGGACCATTTCTCACGGAAAAGGGCATTAGAAAAATAGGGCAAAATATAAAATATGACCTTATTGTCTTAAAAAGACATGGTCTATCTCTGGAAAATGTCTATGGAGATACCATGATTGCCTCTTATCTCCTTGATCCCACCAAAAGAAGGCACAATCTTGATGAAATTGCAAGGGATCATCTGGGACATCAGATGATTTCCTACAAGGAGGTTACAAAGGGGCTAAAAAAGGGGGATGATTTTTCAAAGGTCCCGCTGGAAGATGCAAAGATTTATTCGTGTGAAGATGTTCATGTAACCTGTATTGTAAAGGACAAATTTCACGAAGACTTAAAGAAAAAAGGGCTTTGGAAGCTTTATTCAAGGGTTGAAATTCCCCTTGTCTCTGTTCTGGCAAGGATGGAGATGGATGGTATCCTGATTGATAAGGTAAAGCTAAGTCTTTTGAAAAAAGAATTTTCTCAAAAGCTTTCAACCCTTAAAGAAAAAATATTTGACCTTGCAGGCACAGAATTTAACATCAATTCCACAAAACAGCTTTCAGAGATACTTTTTGAAAAGCTAAATCTTCCCCAATTAAAAAAGACCAGGAAAAAGACAGGTTATTCAACAGATGTGGAGGTATTAAAGGCCCTTTCAAAGCTACACCCGTTACCAGAGGCCCTACTTAAGTATCGAAATCTTTCAAAGCTTAAATCAACCTATATTGACGGCATCGAAAAGGAGATCAATCCTGAAACAGGAAGGGTCCATACCTCCTTTAACCAGACAGTTACGGCAACAGGAAGGCTGTCTTCAAGTGAGCCCAATCTCCAAAATATTCCCATTAGGACCGAAGAAGGTAGAAGGATAAGGGAGCTTTTTATTGCTGGAGAGGGAAATGTCTTTGTCTCAGCAGATTATTCCCAGATTGATTTAAGGGTCCTTGCCCACTATTCAGGGGATGAAAATCTTGTGGAGGCCTTTAAAAGAGGGGAGGACATCCATAGACGCACTGCAAGCCAGATATTTGATGTTACACCTGAATTCGTAACCCCTGATATGAGAAGGATTGCAAAGACCGTAAATTTTGGGATTATCTATGGCATGAGTGCCTATGGCCTTTCAAAGGAGCTCGATATTGGAAGAAAGGAGGCCAAGAGGTTTATTGATGCCTATTTTGAAAGGCATCCTGGGGTTAAAAGATATATGGAGGAAATTGTAAGGGCTGCCCGTGACCAGGGATATGTTGAGACAATCCTTGGAAGGAGGCGTTATATCAAAGATATTAGGGCCAAAAGCAGAAATATCAGAAAGTTTGCAGAGCGAACTGCAATAAATACCCCAATTCAGGGAAGTGCCGCGGATATCATTAAGCTTTCCATGATAAGGCTGGTCAAGGAACTGGATAAAAGGGCACCTTTTTCAAGGCTTCTTTTACAGGTCCATGACGAGCTACTTGTTGAATGCTTAGAAAGTGAAAGAGAACTTGTTCAGGACGTAATGAAAGATGTCATGGAAAATGTGGTAAAATTAAAGGTGCCATTAACAGTCTCAATAGGTTCTGGCAAAAACTGGAGTGAAATAAAGTAAAAATGATCCTTTGCATACAGGCACTTAATTTTTTTAAGGGCCAGAAAATAAAAAGAAAAAATGGGATCATAGAGCTCAGATTTCAGATCACACTAAGTTGTGGATGCCCTACCTGTGCAGGCGGAAGATTCGATGCCTCAAGGTTCAATGTGGATGTGAAGATCATTTCTGATGATGGCAAGATTTATAAAGGGAAAGGGATTTTTACAGGTAATGTGAGCGAATTTTTAGCACACGTTCCAGTTGAATTTTCAGGAGATGCAAATCTTGAAATTTATGCAGTTGACAAGGAAACAGGCGCTGCCGGTAGGTTATTTATGCCTATTAAGATTGAGTGAATAAAAAGGGCTAGCCAATTTTAATAGTTTGGCCAGCCCCTTTTATCCGTTACCTTTTATCTTTTCATATTCAAAAGTTCATTTAACATGTCATCTGTTGTAGTGATAACCCTTGAATTTGCCTGAAATGCCCTTTGGGTGGTGATTAGCTTTACGAATTCTGTTCCCATATCCACAGTTGATTGTTCAAGCGCGTTTGCCGCAATTGAACCGAGGCCATTAGTGCGTGGTTGTCCTGTTATTGCAGTGCCTGATTTGGTTGTCTCTCTCCAAAGGTTTCCGCCCTCCTTTGCAAGGTCTGATGGGCTGTAAAACCTTGCCAGGGCCAGCTGAGCAAGGCCTATCACCCTTCCATTTGAATAGGAACCTGAAATTACACCCTCTGAGTCAACGCTTAGG
This sequence comes from Deltaproteobacteria bacterium, assembly GCA_015489315.1. Classification (GTDB taxonomy): domain Bacteria; phylum Desulfobacterota; class Dissulfuribacteria; order Dissulfuribacterales; family QOAL01; genus JAADCZ01. The sequence goes on from WFZZ01000070.1 coordinate 6,601, forward strand.
CTTTCAAGAAAGCCTGCAGCAAATCCATTTTGGTCATAAAAAAGGGTGCTAGAACGGTTGGCGTATTGGGTGGTTGTGATAGTCTCTGGATCCCAGCCAAGTACTTGATTATTTGCAGTATCGATCTCTGCCTTTGCACCAAAATTAAACTCTATCCTTTGGGCTGTTAAATCAAGCCCAGTTTTTTGGTCATTTTGACCAGTTGGCTCTTGAAAAAAAGCAATTATTTGGGGATAATTATGATCTCCAAATGCCTGATTTATGCTGGTATCAGTTTCTAAGTTTTGTTCTAATTGATCGTTATTATATCGTGAAATTTCAAATATTCTTTCAATCTGGCCGTCTGGAGAAAATTGTATTTTCCCCCACATTAGTTGTCCAGCCTCCTTTTCAAGATTTCCGCTGTTATCAGTTGCCTTATCACTTTTATCTTCTTCTGGATTCATGGCAACTAAAAATTCCCATGTTCTTTCATCACCTTGTTGATTTGGATCATCTATTTCTTTGTCAAAATAGACAGTCAATTCATGGGTATTACCCACGCTGTCATAGACTTTAAAAGTGGTTTTATATTCGTAATCAACATTGGCCTTAAGTCCGCCATTTGGATCTCCCGAACTGCCATCCCATTTATCTACTAATAGATTGTTACTATCAACTGGTTTGGCCCTGTCATCTAAATTTACCGCCACTGTTGCAAGGCTTGTTGCAACTGGTGGCGAGGTATTTTGTATTTCTATATCCTTAATAGACCCGACGATTTCAAATGTTCCATCCGGCTGTTCTTCCATATCCCAACCTTGGACCCTGAGCCCAGCGGGATTTACAAGGTAACCATTTTTATCCACATGGAACTGTCCTGCACGGGTGTAATAGATGCTATTTTCAATTTTGGGATTGGAAACCATGAAAAATCCATTTCCTGCAATAGCCAGGTCTGTGGGAGAAGAGGTGCTTTCAAAAGAGCCCTGTGTAAAAAGCGGTGCCACATCAGAAGTGGCAGAGCCACGCCCCACCTGAGAGCTTCCTCTTGCAGTATTGATTGACTGAGCCATAATGTCCTGAAAAGTGGTTCTGGCTGCTTTAAAACCAGTGGTATTAACATTTGAGATGTTATCTCCAATAACCTGCATAGCATTTCCCATATTTACCAGACCGCTTACGCCTGAATATAGAGAACTAGTAAGTGCCATTTTGCACCTCCTTTAAGATTCAACCTTTATTATGTCTTTAAATTCAATTTTTGGGCCGTTCTGAATTAAAAGTCTTGGAAGGCCGTTATCGGCATTTTCAACACCTGAAACAACGCCTGTTGTCCAGGTGGTAATATCTATTTCATCTCCATTTTCATTGGTTGCAGAAATGGAAACTTTATAGGTTCCTTCAGGCAATTCATTTCCATCTGTATCCTTGCCATCCCATTCAAGTTTTTTCCGTTCTCCAGCACTGATGGGTCCGATGTCCATTTTTTTAACAATTTTACCTTTGTCATCCACAATTGTTACAGTACATGATGTAATAGATTTATCTTCAGGGGCCTCAATAGAGAAAGGTTCTACTCCCTTTTCAGAAATGAGAAGCCTGTCGCCCTCGTATTGCACTTTGTGACCCAAAAGACCTATGGCAGTTACTGATGTTGCCATATTTTGGGCTTTTGTCATGTCTTGAAGGGCCTTGTTGTTTTTATACATGAGATCAACCATGTTGAACTGGGCGACCTGAGATGCCATCTCCCCGCTTTCCATGGGGTTCATGGGGTCTTGATACTGAAGCTGAGTCACGAAAAGCTTCATAAAATCGTCTCTATCCAGGGTGGCATGTTCTTCCTTGGTCTTATATTCAATCTGGGATAAAAGATTGTCGTCTTGGTTTGCTGGCGCAGGTTTAATGCCATTATTTGCAATCATTTTTTGCCTCTATACTACAATATGAATACCATCATCCTGGTACTTTATGTCAGGATTATTTTCCACGGTCTCACTAGTATTTGAGACCTGCTCACCTGTGTTAAAATTTGGTAAGTTTTGTTGCTCCCCATTTGAAGCCATAAAGCCCATCAGAGTACTGTTCGGGTTTGAAAAGCCACTACCAATATCCACATTCACATTTGAAAGGTTAAAACCGTTTTGGGCCAACTGGTCTTTTAAATGCTGAAGATTCGCCTCAAGCAAATGTTTGGTATCCGGATGATCTGCAATAAAATTTGCATGGACATGGTTGTTGTGATCAACTGTAATGTTGACCCTAACTGTGCCTAAATCAGGAGGATTGAGATGCAGAACTGCCCTGTTTTTATTGAGTTTAAGGGCCTCCGACATGCCTTGGGTTAACTGAGAAATTACATTCTTCTCCTGAAGGTTCGCATGGCTAGAATTGGTTTCCATTGTGGGTTTGGCCTGATTTAATTGACTTGTCAAAATATTGTTATTGGCATCAATGTCATTAACGGCTTGTTGTTGATTTGTATTCTTGTTATCTAAGGCATCTTCATTTGTTGAAAAATTTTTAAAATCTATAATTAGGATATCTTGAGGATCTTTCTGGTGATTAATTTCCTGTGCATTTAGAGTCTGTTCAAAGGCTGAAAGATGTATTGCTTTAAAATGAAATTCATTATTTTTAATGGACTTGTCTTGACCTTTTCCTCCATTTAATGTTCCAGTTATCTCTAGAAATTCTCCATTTATGTCCTGGCCGTTTTCAGTGATTGCGGAAAAAACGGCCCTATGGCCAGTCAGGTCAAAAAAAGGATTGGTTGTGATTTGATCATTTGTTGAAATATAAGATAGCGGATTCTGTTTAGTATTAGGGAGGTTTTGACCCTTAAAAGAATTGTTTAAAAGACCTCCATGATATTCAAATGATGCCAATTCCATATCAATGTCTTTTAGATGAAAATCTTTGAAAAAGAATGAATTGTTGTTGTCTTGATTGCTAATTTTTTGATTGTTATTATTTTCTTTATTTAGCTTCACAGAAACAATATTACTATTATCTGTCTGAGAGCTCGATTGCTCTATGTCTAAACTATTTATGTTATCTCCTACTTTTGTTTCTTTTTCCGTTGTAACCTTTTCAGTGCTTTTTGATTCAGATGATGAGGTAGTCTCAGACAATAAATTATCTTGATTTTCAGTGATAGTTTTCTCGCTGGATTTAGAATCATTTTCAGTTAAGGTTTCAGCTGGAGTTATTATATTTTGACTTCCAATTTCGTTATTACTGTTTAAGGCATTTATAGATCCACCGGCGATTGTAGCAGTATCTTTTTCTTCCGAGGCCCCATCTGTAAAACTTGTCATTTGGCTGTCTTGAGGTTCATCCTCCAGTCCTGCTAGGAAATTTTGTATAATTGTCAAAAGCATTTGGAGGTCTGATAAAAAACCTTGGTTTGCTTTAGGCTTATTTGATTCTGTTTCTGTAGAGACTGTATTTATTGAGGATTGTGTTGAAGTATCAGGAGAAGATGCAGATTGAAATTTGGCATTGGAAGAGGGATTTAGAAAAAAAGAAAGCAGTTGAAAGATGTCTTTAAATGGATCTGAAACCACTTCATGGGGAGTATCCAAACTAGACGTTTTGTCTATGAGAAACTGGTCAAAATTTGTTTGTCCTTCAGCACCGGTTGTGGCAGAGGCCATACTGGTAGCCATTCCGTTTGTTGAAGGGGCAAGTTGTGTAGTAATTGAACTTGGAACCATATCCTTTCTCCTGGAATTTTTCTTTTTTAATAGCAAGGAATGTGCCTTGTTTTTTTGTGGACTTTTTTGTCAAAAAGTAAGAAGAAGCGAGCTACAGCCTTTTAAAATATCAAATGGCCATTTAGGCAGTGGAAAATGTTTCCTAGCTCAAAAGGAAATATTGGCCCCTTTTAGTTGACATTTAAACGGGCTTTTATTTTTCTATGGCCTATTCTTTATAGGATAAAGGAGGGAGTCTTTGATCTATAAAAAGCTTCTCTATAGTTTTTTAAGGGATTGTGTGAATGCCTTTGAAAGAACTATTTCTTCTAATGAAGATAAAATATTACTGGCTGCAGAAACCATTTTAAACTGTCTTTTACATGGAAATAAGGTTCTTCTTTGTGGGAACGGTGGAAGCGCCAGTGATTCCCAGCACATTGCAGCAGAATTTGTTAATAGGTTCAAGATGGAAAGAAGGCCCTTGCCGGCCATTGCCCTTACTACTGATACTTCAATACTTACTGCCATTGCCAATGATTATTCCTTTGATGAAGTCTTTAAAAAGCAAGTAGAGGCCCTTGGAAGTCTGGGAGATGTCCTAATTGGTATTTCAACCAGTGGAAATTCAAAAAATGTTATTGCCGCCCTAAAAAAGGCCAAGGAAAAAGGTATTATTACAATAGGCTTAACTGGAAAAGGAAAATGCCAGATGGATGAGATTTGTGATATAAATATAAAAGTAGAGTCAAAAGATACGCCAAGGATTCAGGAAGTTCATATATTTCTTGGCCATGTAATATGCGATATCGTTGAAAGAGGTATTTCAAATTGAGTTGTCCAAATCCTTTTTCATTCAAAAATCTCAATACATACTCCCTTTTTGACAGACCAAGCAAGGTTTCGGTCAATGACCTTGCAAGGCCAATAAGAAAAGGCGGGACAATAAGGGATTTTTTAAAAAGCCTATCAAATCAGCTTGCTGCAAAAGACCTTAAAGAAGTGGCCTCATCCTGGGCAAAGGCCATAAAGGAAAAAAAGACAATTATTATGGCCATGGGGGCTCATGTAATAAAGGTAGGATTAACACCTGTTTTAATCGACCTTATGGAAAGGGGGCATATAAGTGCCTTTGCCATTAACGGTGCAGGAATAATTCATGATGCCGAACTTGCCATGGCAGGAAAGACCTCTGAAGATGTGGCTGCTGTTCTTGGTGAAGGAAAGTTTGGCGCTGCCAAGGAGACTGGAGAGTTTTTAAACAGAGCGATAAATATGGCAGCCAGAGAAAGCACAGGGCTTGGTGAAACAGTGGGAAGATTGCTTTTTGAGGGCGACTTTCCCTTTAAAAACTATAGCCTGCTTGCCCAGGCCTATAGGAATAAAATTCCTGTTACAGTTCATGTGGCCATTGGAACTGATATAATCCATATCCATCCTGATGCAGATGGTGCAAGTGTGGGTAGGGCAAGTTATTATGATTTTCAATGTTTTTGTTCCCTTGTATCTAGATTACAAGATGGTGTATATTTTAATATTGGTTCTGCAGTCATCCTTCCTGAGGTCTTTTTAAAGGCCCTTACGGCTGTAAGAAATCTCGGGCATAATGTGACGCGGTTTACCACGGTAAATCTTGATTTTATTCGTCAATACAGGCCCTTGACCAATGTGGTGGCAAGACCTACCTTGGAAGGCGGAAAGGGTTACAATCTTACAGGGCATCATGAAATAATGTTGCCCCTTTTGATTGCTGCCCTTTTTGAAGAACTTTAAAATCAAACTTAATTCCTGGAGGAATAACATGCCAATATATGAATATGTTTGTAACAGTTGTGGAGAAGAATTCGAGCAATTGGTATTTGGTTCTGACAAGGTAATAAAGTGCAGAAAATGCGGCTCACCTGATACAACAAAAAAGATGTCCACCTTTGCCATGAAAAGTGGAAGCAAGTTTGTGGGAACTGGAAAGAAGGCCTCATCTGGCTGCGCCGGTTGCACCAGCTCAAGCTGTAGCTCATGTGGCGGATAGGACAGAGGGCAGATGAAAAGATTTATTCTTGCCACAAGGAAAAGCAAACTGGCCCTTGCCCAGAGTAACTGGGTTAAGGAGCAGGTAGAAAAGGCTAATCCTGATTGCAGGGTTGAGCTTTTAAAGGTAACCACAAAGGGTGATAAGATTTTGGACGTTCCTCTTGCAAAGGTTGGAGGAAAGGGCCTTTTTGTAAAGGAGATAGAAGAGGCGCTTATTCGAGGAGAGGCAGATTTTGCAGTCCACAGCCTAAAGGATGTGCCAACCGAGCTTCCAGAAGGTTTAGAGGTATCCATTTTCCCTAAAAGGGAAGACAACCGTGATGCCTTTATTAGTAATGGCGTTAGAGCACTGGATGAACTCAAACCAGGTGCAGTTATAGGGACAAGTAGCCTCAGGCGAATGGCCCAGCTTAAGAGGTTCAGGCCTGATTTAAAGATAGAATCCCTTCGTGGGAATCTCGATACTAGGTTAAAAAAGCTCGATGAAGGGCTTTACGATGCAATAATCCTTGCAGTTGCAGGGCTAAATAGACTAGGGCTTTCTTATAGAATTACTGACTATATTTCCACTGAAATAATGCTTCCTGCCATTGGTCAGGGGGCCTTAGGCATTGAATTTAGAAGTGACGATGACAAGACCAGAAAGGCCCTTTTACCCCTTCACCATAAACCAACCAAGGTGCAGGTAGAAGCAGAAAGGGCTTTTTTGGAACGCCTTGAAGGGGGTTGTCAAGTACCAATAGGCGCAATGGCATCAATAAAAGGTGATATCTTGGAGCTTAAAGGGTTTGTTGCAGACGAAAAGGGAGAAAGATTTATAAAACGCTCTATTTCTGGAAATGTCAATGAAGCCAGGAACCTTGGCCTTACCTTGGCAGAAGAAATTTTAAATGAAGGTGGCAAAGAGATATTAGAGGAAGTTTATAGTGAAGGAATCTAAAATTGGAAAGGTGTATTTGGTAGGAGCTGGCCCAGGGGACCCTGGGCTTTTGACTCTTAGGGGCAAGGAACTTTTGTCCAAGGCGCAAGTAATCATCTATGACAGGCTTGCAAGCCCAAGGATAATGGAATTTGCAAATCCTAAGGCTGAAAAGATATATGTTGGAAAGAGGGTTGGAAAACATGTGGCCAATCAGCACGAAATCAATGAGCTAATTGTAAAAAAGGCAATTGAAGGAAATGTGGTTGTAAGGCTAAAGGGAGGAGATCCCTTTATCTTTGGTAGAGGCGGTGAAGAGGCGCAGATTCTTTCCCGTCACAATATCCCCTTTGAGATTGTTCCAGGCGTCACATCTGCCATTGCAGTTCCTGCCTATGCTGGCATACCCTTAACACACAGGTCTTATACGGCTTCGGTTGCCTTTATCACTGGGCACAGGAGATTTGACCAAAGTGAAGCCCCTGTTGATTGGGAAGGGCTTGCAAAGGGTGTTGGCACCCTGGTCTTTTTAATGGGAATGACAAATCTTCCTAATATTACTTCAAATCTTATCAAATTTGGTAGAAGTCCGGATACACCAGTGGCAGTCATACGTTGGGGAACTACGCCATTGCAAGAGTCAATAACCGGAACCCTTTCGGATATTGCTCAAAAGGTCAAGGAGGCCAACTTTAAGCCTCCTGCCATTATAGTTGTTGGAGATGTATGTAAGGTAAGGGATGATATAAACTGGTTTGAAAAAAATCCCCTTTTGGGTAAAAAAGTCCTTGTTACAAGGACACGTCAACAGGCAAGTGAACTTGTCAAGCTTCTTGAAAGGAAGGGTGCAGGGTGCATCGAATGTCCCACTATTGAGGTTAAACAGGTAGAAGATCTATCAATTATTGATAAGGCAATCTCTCAACTGGATCACTTTGATTGGATAATTTTTAGCAGTCCAAATGCAGTAAAGTTTTTCTTTTTAAGAATCGATCAGTTGGGAAAGGATATTAGAATACTTGGTCGGGCAAAGATAGCTGTTGTTGGAGCAAGCACGGGAAAGGCCTTAAAAAAGCATCATATAAATGTGGATATTGTACCTGAGGATTTCAGGGCAGAAGGGCTTTTAGATGCTTTTTCAAAAATAGACCTTTCGAATGCAAAAGTACTAATTCCAAGGGCAGTGGTTGCTAGGGAGATATTGCCAAAAGGTCTTAGTGAAATGGGAGCAGAAGTTTTGGTTGCGCCTTGCTACGAGACGGTACCCCCTGAGGTAGCCCCTCAGACTCTAGAGCTTTTAGAAGAAGAAGATATTGACGTTGTGACCTTTACAAGCTCGTCAACAGTAAAGAATTTTTTTAAGACCATACCAGAAAATATTATTAAGAAAATCATATCCAAGGCAAAGATTGCCTGTATTGGACCTGTTACTGCCAAAATGGCAGAAAAAATGGGATTAAAGTGTGATATAATGCCTAAAATGTCCACAATACCAAGTCTTGTGGAGGCAATCGAAGAGGATTTTTTAAAAGATAGAAAAAGAGATATATGACGGTTTATTGTGCACAGCCAGACCCACCTGAGTTAGCAACAGTCCTTTCAAAGATTCGTAAGAAAAGAGATGATTACGAAAGATATGATTTTACAGCCACCCAAGGGCGTACATTAAGGGCATTTTTTGACCTTGCCCAAGAATTTGAAACCCTTGAAAATTTTTATCGGATTGCAGTGTTTGTTCCAAAGGTATTCATGGAGTTTGACACATGTCTTTATCTGGTGGATACGGATTCAGGTAAGCTTAAAAGAATATGTGACTCCCTAAATGCCCTTGGAGTTTGTGGCATGGAACCCCCTGAAGGAGTTCATATCTCTCAAGAGCCATATGAAAGGGGAGACTCTTTTTTTGCGCCAATTAGGGGAAATAAAAGGCTTTTTGCGGCAAAGAACCTGGCAAATGCCACTGATATAATCGGGATGTTCGAGGTCTTCCCAAGGGCCCATCTAAGCTCTAAGGACAAACTTTTTTTTGAAAAGTATGCCAATCGTATTGGTTATAATCTTCATTATAAATTGATTGCCAAGCAAAACGAAGAGCATATTAAGTTTATTAATGTACTTATAGCAGACATTGAACATAATGTTATTGTCCCAAATCTGAAATATAAATATTTCTTAAGAATTATTGATAAAAAGGTAAAAGAACTTCATCAGGTATTAAACGAGTTAAAAGGTCATCTAGAAATAGCTGAAAATCAAAGGTGCCCACATCTTGGTGGGGCAAAGGCTGTGGAAGAAAAGCTTGAAGATACCCTTTCAGTTCTTGATAAGTATTACAAGGACATGGAGAAACATTTTGAAAATACCAGCCTTTTTCTTGAAAGCCTTCTTAGACGGGAGCATTTCCAAAAAGGTGAGTTAGTCCTCAAGAGGCGCATGTGCAATTTCAGAAAAGAGGTTATAGAGCCCCAACTTGAGCGTTATAGAGAAAGATTTAAAAGGAGAGGTATTGAAATAGATAATCAGTTAGGCGGCGTACCAGATGAAGATATTCCTCTAGCAGTAGATATTGGTCTTATTTCTCAAGTTTATGCAAATCTATTTTCAAATGCTGAGAAATACTGTCAAGAGGTTACAGATAGTCAAGGAAATAAAGTAAAATTTATGGCCTTTGGAAGACAATTCATTCCTAATTTTTTTGGTCCGGGAAAAGATGGTATTAAGTTTAATGTCTTTACTACAGGGCCACATCTCAAACCAGAGGAAGCAGAGCATATATTTGATGAGGGCTTTAGATGCAGCACAACCTCAAAAAATTTGCCTGGCACAGGTCATGGCCTTCACTTTGTAAAAAAGGTGATAGAGGTTCATGGTGGGGTGGTTGGATATGAGCCCGTGCCAATGGGCAACAATTTTTATTTTATATTACCAATTAAAGACGAAATTGTAGGTGCCTAATAAAAATGCTTGACAAAATCAAAAAGTAGTAG